>JASHOM010000209.1 GCA_030041115.1 Vulcanimicrobiota bacterium
GTCGATCTCGTAACGGGCGGCATAGCGTTCGCCCGGCGAGCGGCGATCGTCCGGCGAGTTTTCGGCACCGATGACCGTGATCGCGTTCGCGGGGCAGACGCTCGAGCACAGCTCGCATCCGATGCATCGTTCCTTGCCATCGGCGTAGCGGCGGAGCTCGTGAAGGCCGTGAAAGCGCGGCGCATGCTGCTTCTTGCGCGACGGATATTCGATGGTCGGACGACGGCGGAACATGAAGCCGAACGTGATCGACAGCCCCCGCAAGATTGCGCCGACGTTGTACAGCCGCTTACGCGAAGCCGTTCGTTCGCTCATCCCCTATACGCCACCACGATCGCGGTCACGACCAGATTCAAGGTCGCAACCGGGAGCAGCACCTTCCAGCCGAAGGCCATGAGCCGGTCGTATCGCAGGCGAGGCAACGTCGCCCGCAGCCACATGTAAAAGAACATGAAGCACGCGACCTTGATGACGAACCACGCAATTCCGGGGATCGCCGTCAGTCCGAACGGCGCGTTCCAGCCGCCGAAAAACAGCAGCGTCGCGATGCACGACACGGTCAGCATGTTGACGTATTCGGCAATGAAGAACAATCCGAAGCGCAGCCCCGAGTATTCGGTATGAAAGCCGGCAACGAGTTCGGTTTCCGCCTCTACGAGATCGAAAGGAACGCGATTCGTCTCGGCAACCGCGGTGATCACGTAGATGACGAAACCGACCAGCTGCGGGATGACGAACCACATGCGCACCTGCGCGTTGACGATTCCGTCGAGCGAAGTCGTGCCGGCCAACAGCAGCACGCCGATGAGCGAGAGCGACATGCCCAGTTCGTAGCTGATCATCTGCGCGGTCGAACGGACGCTTCCCAAGAGCGGATACTTCGACCCCGATGCCCAGCCGCCCAAGCAAATTCCGTAGACTCCGACCGAGGCGATAGCGAGAATGAAGAGGATGCCCGCATTGACGTTGCCGATCGCCCAGGGCGCACCGGTGCGAGAAGCGCCGAACGGAATGATCGCATAGACCGAAAACGCGGTAACCAGCGAGATGAACGGAGCGAGCTTGTAGAGCAGCGGATCGGCCGTTTCGGGCGTCAGGTCTTCCTTGAGGATCAGCTTCGCGGCGTCGGCAGCCGGCTGCATCAGCCCCCACGGACCGACGCGATTCGGCCCCGGGCGCAGTTGCATCCAGCCGAGAATCTTTCGTTCGGCAAGCATGGCGTACGCGAAGGACGTGACCACGACGAAGAGCAGAATCGCCGACTTGACCAACACGATCGACCACCACGGCATCGGCTACGTCCTCAGCCCGCTCAGCAGCGGGTCGTGCAGCCAGGTACCGCCGCCCGACAGGATCGTCGCCCCGTTTCGGGCCGCCGCGCCGTCGTCCGGAGCATGCTCGAGGACGAATCGTTCGTCGCCGAAATCAAAGCCGGCGGCGCTTGCCGCGTGCTCGACGATCGCGCGGTGCAGCTCGTTCTCCCGCGGCACGGAGACCTCGAGCTGACTCGCCAGGCCATGCAGCATCTCGAGATCCGAGCGCACGAACTCGGGCGGCGCCAGCGACGCGTTGACGGGCAAAAGATCGCCACCCGCGCCGATCGTCGTTCCGCACTTTTCGAATGCGCCTTTCGCCGGAAGGACGAGCGTCGCGCGTTCTGCCGTCTCGGTCATGAAAAGTTCGCTCACGACCAAGAAACCGACTCGCTCGAGCGCGGCGGCGGCGGCTTTGGGATCGGCCGCGTTACGGGCCGGATTGACGCCGAAGAGGGAGAGCACGGCCAGCTCGCCTCCCCGCGCCGCATCGAACATCGCGTACGCGTCCAGTCCGCGCTCGATCGTTCGATACCCCGGGGCGCCGCCGGGGAGCATGCCCATCGCCTCGGCGCCGCGCGCGTTGGATTGTTCGCTCGCGACGTACGTCGCGAGGTTGGCGACGCCCGCGAACGCCTTCGCGTAGCTGCGTCCCAGCGCCAAATCAACGCCGTCCCAGATCAGCGCGACGTTCGATGCATCGCCCACCTCGGTGCGCGCGTCGCCGGCGTTGCGAGCCCGAACGATCTTGGCGCCGTTGCGCAACGCCGCTTTACGCACGCGCAGCCAAAGGACCGGCGCGAGCTGCTCCGGTGATTCGCCGGCAATGACGACGGCGCGAGCTTCCTCGATGCGGTCGAGCGGCGCAGCGTGGCTGCCGGGAGTCGCCTGACGCTGGACGCCCGCCCGCCAATCGAGATTTGCGACCCGGATCGAGCGAAAGACGTGCTGGAGGACGAAGGCTTCTTCGTTGGTCAGCCGGCCGCCGCCGATGGCGCCGATGCTTGCCGGACCGTGCGCCGCCAAGGCCTCGCGGATCGCTTTCGCCCAGAGCAGGAACGCATCGTCCCAGCCGATCTGCACGAACCTTGCCTGCTTGCGGTAAAGCGGTTGCGTCAGGCGTTCGGGCGATTCGTAGAATCCCACGTTGTAACGGCCGCGATCGCAAAGCCAACCGTCGGAGATGACGTCGTCCTCGACGAGCATCGTTCGCAGCAGCGTTCCGTAACGCACGTCGGCGTACTGCTGACAACCGACCGAGCACTGCGTGCAGGTCGTCTGGGTGCGGCGTAGATCCCAA
>JASHOM010000210.1 GCA_030041115.1 Vulcanimicrobiota bacterium
CTCATGCGCGTGCGCGAAGTCTCGCGCCGCGTCAACAATGCGAACTACGACGCGGCCGACGTACTCGAGCCTGCGGATCCTCGACTGCTCTGAAAAATGAGTACGACGCCCGTTGCGATGAGCCAGATCGCCGCCGGGATCGCGCCGAAAAAGCCCGGTCCCGGCTCGCTGGGCGCCATGAACGGATTATCGAAGAAAATCGAGAGCGTGGCGATAGCGGCTCCGAGCGAGGCGAGATAACCGAGCCATGCGAGCCACGCGGGCGCGCGTTCGTGCCGGCGCATGCTATGCGCGGCGGCAAAGAGAAAGATCGCCACGGGTGCGTAACCCAAGCCGCCCTGCATGAAGTAGAAGGCATCGAAGATGCCGGCAAGCGCGTGAGACTTGAAGACGTCGGGTGCCGCGTAGAGCGCGGCGGTCAGCATCGACGCGGCCGCGAGCGAGATTGCAACCATGACGAGTCCGGCGGCGAAGGCGAAGGCCGCAAGCCCCTCTTGACGGCCGGGAGCATTGCTCAGATAGCTGCGTAAGCCGACGAGAAACCACAGGAAGAATGCGGCCGCCGGAAAGGTGAGCCACGCCCCGCACAGCAGCCCGAAGCGATGCGAGTCGATCGCCAGCGCCGCGTCCATCGGCCGGTACGTCAGCGACGGCATGCCATTGGTCAGGAGAGTCGCCAACACCAGGACCGCCACGTAGCAGAGAACGGACCAGCCCGCCGACCGTTCCGCCGAAACGTTTTCCATAGCGTCGACCCTATACCCCGAAGGAAGCGATTCCTTCAGAGCCCATAGTATTTGAAGTACGGCCACATCAGCGCAAGGCTCACGCGAGGCTTCGTGCAGATGTAGACCGGCAGCGGTCCCTCGAGCATCCACCGGTAATCGTTGCGGTAGACGGCCACCTGCCGTACGCTGCCGAACCAGTGCGTCAGCAGCCGGTAATCGGTGGCGCCGACGGCCAGCACCGCTTTGCCGCTGTAGCCGCGCGTGCCCCAGAGATAGTATTGATTGTTGGGGCTGATCGCGGTGGGCAAGCCGTAGCGAGGGCCGTAGTAATCGAGCGCGCCCGCATACGCATACCGGTCCGCGAAGACCGCGGTTATTCGACGCTGGGCGGCCGGCAGCGCCCAGTATGCGCCGGCCACCGTTCGAGTCATCGTCTTCCAGCCGAGCTGGTCGGCGAACATCGGATTGATCAGATGACTCTTCCCGTCTGGAGGTTCGGGGCGGCTCAAGCCGATGGCGCGCTCGTAGGCCATGTACGCCGGCAGCGGCAAGACGGGAAGCGAGAGCGGAAACATCGGGAGACCGGCGACGAAGACGACGGCCGTCATTGCGGCGCGTACGGCGTTCGTCTCGAGGCGCGCCACCCGCTCGATGCCGACTGCGCCGGCCGCGAACAGCGCCGGATAGAGGCCTTGAATATAGTAACCGCGCCCGACCGTCATGATGAGACCGCCCAGCAGCAGAAAATAGGCGACGGCAAAAAACCGGAACTGCCGCTCGCGGCAGAACCACGCTAATCCCCAAATCCAGATCGGCGCGTAGAGAGGGTTCTGATAGGCAAACTGCAGGCCGAGCATGTAGAGCGCGTTGATCCAGCGATTCGGCGACTCATCCGCCATGCCGTTGGCCAGCGCATGCCGGTTCAGCTGGTCGTTGTGCAACACTTCGAGCATGGGGAGGCCGTGCGCGATCTGCCAGAGCGCATTGGGAAGGATCAGCACGATCGTTAGCAGCGTGCCGAGCAGAAGCCATCGCGACCGCAGCAACCGCGCGTGACCGCTGACGAGCAGCCCGATCGCTAGCGCGACGGCGCACCCCGCGATCGAATATTTTGCGTAGAGCCCCAATGCGGCGATCAGGGCCATCGGAAGATAAAGCCGCGCGTCGGCGGTCTTGACGAGGCGGACGGTCAAGTAGATCAGGATCGTCCACGTGGCCGGAGACAAGAACTCCGTGGAGAGACCGTACGCGATGCCGATCAGTCCCGGCGCGAGAAAGATGGTCAACCCGGTCAAGAACTGCGCGAAGGCCCCGCCCCGAAGCTCGCGTGCGATCGCGCAGGCGAAAAGAATCGTGACGCCGGCCGCGACGCCCGGGAAGAAGCGTACGGCCCAGACCGGGTAACCCAGCGGCGCGGTCAGCCACGTAACGAAGGGCGCGAGCGGCGGTTGGTCCACGTAGCCCCAGGAAAGATGCTTCGCGCAGTCGATGAAGTACAGCTCGTCGCGGTAGTATCCGAAGCGGTGATTGAAAGCGAGATGGAGGGCGACGGCGCCAAGCGCGAGTGCGTACGCGCTTGGATGGAGCTTCATGCGGAGTTCGTTTGCGATCCCGCTAGCAAGAGCTGACTGATGCAGAGGCCGGCGAGGCCGGCTTCGGCGATCGAGCCGAAGACGAAGCTCGCGTCCCACCAGGTTCCACCGAACATCGGCACCGCGAAAGCGAAATACGCTGCAAAATAGGCCGCCGGTACGGCGAACGCCAACAGGCGGTAGGCGTTGGGCCGAGCGGCCGACGGACGCAGCTTGGCGACGATGACGTCGCCGAAGAGTCCCGCGCAGACCGAGGCCAGAACGACGAGCAGCAGCTGCATCAAATCGTTCGAAAGCTCGCCGCCGATCCAAAGCTTTTCGACGACGCAAACGACGATCAGAGCGCCGAAGTAGAGTCGCCGCCGCAGGCAGAGATACAACGCGGCCGCGGCGAGCAGGAGGCTCTGCCAGATGACGATCGAGATTTCGAGCGCTTGCCGGTAGAAGAGAAAGACCGAGAGCACGAACTGCTCGCGCTGATAAGCGACCTGGGACAGGGGATGGTCGCGCATCAGCGCCTCGGGATAGAAACCGTACTGCGTGACGAACTGGATGATTTCAAAAGCCAGACCCAGTGAAATGAGCATCGGCAGCTGCTCGAGCAGATTGGCGGCATCGGGACGGCGCAGCGCGGCGCGCACCGGCCCCGTGATCAAGAAGAAGAGGCCGGTCAGCAAGAAGAGATGCGGCGGGCTGAGCAGCAGATCGAGCTGATGCTCGAACCCGAAAATTGCGTGCCAGGCGAAGTCCATCGCACCGCCCAGCAGGAGTCCTGCGACGCCGAAGACGCTCTGCGCATAACCGTCCGGAATTGCCTTCCAGAACGAGCCGGCGGCCCTGTAATTGCGCGCGATCGCGACGCCCAAAACCGATGCGGCCACGACGGCGCCGGTATACATCGTCACGTGCCAGGGATTCAGGAATGACTCGACGGCTAGGAAGAGGTGCTGGTGAGCATCGATAAATAGGCCCGTCATGATCCAGAGGCCCGCTAGGGTCACCCACCAATCGACGGCGGCCGGCTTTCCCGAGCGTTCCATGCCCAAATCGAGATGCGGCAGCAGAGCCTCGTCTTTGGAGCGAGGTGCAAGCAGTTCCACGACGTTCATCTATCGGCACTCATGCTGCGACTCGCCTCGTCGAAACCCTTTTCAAAGCTTCCTTCTATTGTTGCCCGCCGGGGTGCTCGCTGTGGGGGTTGCGGCTTGTTCGCCCAAACCGGTTTCAGTCCCGCCCAATTGCACGGTTTCCACGAAGCAGCCGCACGGATGGCCATCGCCTCCGGTGGCCGTACCCGACGCTCCGCCTCGGATCGTTCGCATTTGGTTCTCGACGCTGACCATCCGGCCGGGCATGTGGTTCGACGGGGCGATCGTCGTCAGCACGAACGTCGCGTCGGTCGAAGTGCGCACCGCCGCCTTCTCCATCAACAGCACGCACGTCGCCCCGGGGGTCTACCGTTTTCACACCCGCGTGCTCGAGCTTCCGCCGCTCTCGCGCCGCCACTGGTACGAGCTCTACATCATCGCGCGCAACACGCCGGGGATACAAGAAGTCGAAGAGGCGCCGCTGCGCGTCGAATGAGCGCGCTGCTGGCGGTATTGTTCGCTTTCCCGGCGGTGGTGATGTATCACCGCGTCGATACCGTCGTTCCCGGCGACCGGGTATCGCAGCGGTTGACGATATCGCCGCTACAGTTTGCCCGCGAGCTGCGTTCGATACGACGCCTGGGGCTGCACACGATCGGCATTGCGGAGCTCGCGCGCGACGTAGCGCTGCAGCAATCGCCCGCGCGCGCGATTTTGCTCACCTTCGACGATGGCTATAGCGATCAGTTCCAGTACGCGTTTCCGATCCTGGAACGCTTTGGAGACCAGGCGACGTTTTTTGTGAACGTTGCGACGATCGGAACGCCTCGCCACATGACCTGGGAGGA
>JASHOM010000211.1 GCA_030041115.1 Vulcanimicrobiota bacterium
CCCGAGCCACGCGCCTGTTACATCGTCAGCAATCACCGTCTCCGATGCGATCATGCTGTCAATCCCATGACGTGCGCGGCTAGCAGGTAGCGGCCGGCGTATGCGATGGTCACGTATCCGTAACCGCCGTCTCCCCAGCCGGTTCCCCAACTGTTTTTGATGATGATCATCTTACCGGCGTTTCCGATGACAGTTCCCACGCCGAGAACGGCGTGCGCGCCCTGCGGCGCAGAACGATCCGGGGCGTCGATGACCCCATCGGGCGTTTCCCAGGCAGCCGGAACGAAGCCGAGCGTCAACACGACGCAGTGCCGTTCGACGAAGTCGATCATATCGTCTGTCGTTGCGAAGGCTTTCGATCGCCATATTCCGAGGAGTGGTCGCCGATTGGTCTCTTCCAAGCTCGCCGCGGGCGGTGACGCGGGATAGGCAGGTTGCCCGTACGGCCACGCGGTAGCGATGGCGTGCCCGAAGCTTCCGATGGCTTGCAAGACGTGGCACACCGACGTGCAATCCTGGCTAGGCCACGCATCAACGCGTTTTGCCTGATGGAAGGCGTCTTCTACGGAAAGTGCCTCCCTCGTCCGTAACCATTCGTGCCCAGCAGTAACTGCACATGCGGCGCACGTGCCCCGCGGTCCCTGATCGAAGACGGGCGTCTGTTCAGCGCGGCGATCGCTCATGCGGCCGCCTCTAGATAGCGCGGCGGAAAGCCAAGCCGGCGCATCGACTCAATCGTGACGCGCGATCCGAACCGTCGCGCGGGCTCATGCGGCTGCCACACGCGAAGCTGCTCGAAGACAAGTGGCACGTCGATCCTCTCGTCGACCTCCTTGGTCGAAATGACGAACTTTCTCTTTCTCAACGCGCCCGTGACTATGACATCACCGCCTTCGGTTCCGTTAGCGGCGTCGTAATCGTCGAACAGGACCCCGAAGGCCGCGTTCGGCTCCAAGCGCCAGCGGTAGCCTGACGACGGAATCTCGTGAAGCGACACGATGATCCGGTCACCGCTGCGCACGAGACGAGGGGCGCCGTCATCGACCTCAGTGAGCAGGTGCACATCGCTCCACGGATTGTCGAGCTCGAACTTTCCGTTCAGGCGTTCGCGCTTGATGTCGCGCGGGTGTACCTTCAGCCACGCCTGGGCGCGCTGTTGCGAGGCGCGCTTCGAATAGCGCAGATGGTTTGCTGTCGATTCGTACGACGTGCCGAGGAAAAGCGACAGGTCGTAGACCTGTTCCGGCGTGGCGATTCGTTCGATACCGCGACGCGCCGCATACTCGTCAATCAAGCCTGGCGGCATGAGAAACCACGACGCGAAGCTTTCGGCCAGCTTTTCCTCGTCAGTTTTCGCGGCGGCGCCCGTTTCGAAGATGTCAGCCATATCAACGACGGACGGATGTTTGAAGAACAGGTGACCGAGCTCGTGGGCGACGCTGTACCGCTGACGGGAAAGGGGATGTTTTGAGTTTACTATGATGCCAGTGCCTGCGCCGGGCTCGGTGATGACTGCGGCACCGAGGTTTCCTAGAGGGCGAAACGCGAGGAATACTCCCTGTTTAGCCGCAGCGCCGAAAACGTCAATCCACGCGTCGGTCGGAATCGACCAACGCCGGTGCGCTTTTGACGCGGCATTAAGCGCAGCAGTCGACGCGTGGACCCAGTTCACCCGCGCTCTCGCTCCTTACTCTTGCGCTGGAACCGCAGAAACTCCGCGAAGCGCAAGACCTCCTCGCGATCTTCGGTCGTTAGGTCGCCGGCTGCGCGAGCGAACGCGTTGAGTATAGTGTCATCAGCGTCGGGCTCCTTGTCTTCCCCCAAGAAATAGGCCACCGGGTAGCGGTAGACCTGAGCGAGCTTCTTTAACTCGATACTCTCGACGCGCCGCTTGCCGCCCTCAATCTCCGCAATCGCAGTGCGTGGTATCCCGGTCTGCTCCGATACGTAATGCTGCGTCAGGTTCAGATACCCGCGAATCTCCCGCAGCCGCTTTCGGAGAATATCCTGATCTTCCATGGGCTACGCCGTCTGTTGGGCTTGCCGCTCGATGAGGTCACGGATATGGGCGGCGAGGCGAGCGACGCTCCGCTGCACGACCTCAACTTCGATAGGATCGAAATCGATCCCGAACTCTTCCTCAATCTCGGCCTGATAGTGCACGAACTCCTCGGAGTTCCAAGGCGGGTCGTACGGATAGCGCACACCTTCTTGGCGAACTTCTTCTAATGTGATTCCTCGGTCGCGAGCGACTAATCCCAGCAGAAAATCCTCAATTTCGCTGACCGTACGAGCTGTCGGCATGTACCACCTCTTTGTCGGATTTTCCGACATCGTATCAGTTCCTCTAATGGTGCGTCAAGGTCTGGTACGCGGGAATGCGCCTCCCAAAGGCCATCGCCGAAGCGAAAAAGCGACCGCCGGATGGTCGAGGTCGCCCGTTGGGCAGCATCGGCTCTTCGCGGCTGGTTTCAGCGCTCTGCTGTCCGTGACCGGCGGCGTCCCCTCGCCGCGGTTCGCCGCGTCGCGGCCCTTCCCGGTGGGCTCCGGCTCCAAAGCCGGCGAAGTGCGCCCACCTGCAACCGCAAGGGGTACTCCGGTGACGGCAACCCAAGAAGTTTTCGAGTCCATCGCTTACTGCAAGAACCTGGCGATATGTCGATGTGGTGATAGGTCGCACCCCTGCGCGAAGATCGTCGATTCGCAGCACGTTCCGGACGAGGACTTTCAACTGCCTGAACCGTGGCGCGGTCAGATCGATAAGGCTCGCGTACTCTTCTTGGGATCCAACCCTTCGATTGGCGACGATCGGCATGCTCTTCATTCGTCACCTCAGGCACAGGTTTGGGAGTCGCAGCATCTTGCCTTCGGGGGCGGAAGTCGCGCCTACATCGTAGATGGCATTAGGGCTGTTAAGCCCGATGGCTCGTCAGACCGGGTCGTGCGATACTGGTCGTCGATTCGAGCCCGAGCGCGCGAGCTAATCCCCGCCGCGGTTCCCGGCGAGGATTATGCGATTTCCGAGATAGTGCATTGCAAGTCCAAGAGCGAAGAGGGTGTCGCCGAAGCCGCCCAGACTTGCTATGCCACGCACATGTCGGCCGTGTTTTCGGTCGCGGCCGCGAAGGTCGTAATTGTGCTTGGCAAGTTCGCTAAGGAGCGCCTGTTAGGAGCCGTGGCCCCTCCGCTGGTTCCGTCACAACTGAAGCTAGGAGGCCGAATACGGACTCTACTTTTCTTGCCGCATCCGAATGCTCGAGGCGTAAAGAAGGCTCTCGCTGCGCATTATACTTATGCGGATTTGGAGGCGGTCAGGGAGCTAATCGCAGAGCCATGAGTACCGCAAGAGCAATGGACGACGAAACCTTCCTCGCATTCATTCGCAATAGCGTCGCAACATATGATCTCGAGACGCTCGAGAAAGCCGTCAAGACCCTTAACGACAACATAGCAAGTCGCCGTTGGGGCAAGCCTCCTGGTCTCGAAGTCGGATCTCACGTTGCCGCGGTTGATTTCGATGGGATCTTCGGCTGGTACGGAACCGTCATCAGGATGACAGGGCAGGGATGCATCATCGAGCCGCCATCCGCAAAGTATACGCAGCGAATCTCGTTCAAGAAATATATAGTGCGCGTTGTGGATGAGTTTGAATGGAATCGGGCGTGCATGGCAGCAGGAGAACACGCGCGTGAATTTGCTGAGCAAAAGGCACGAGAGGATACCGAGCTGGAAGCGGATCGGGAAGATGCGATCAAAGATCGCGCTCGGGCCGCTGAGGACCCTAAGAATATGCTTGCAATAAACGGCGGAATCAACATATACCGTGGCGCATTCGTTCATGCCTTCGCCCCGACTACGATACTCACGACTATGGGGTGGTAGTCGGCATGACGCCCAAAGCGTTTTACCTGAGCAGTCCTGAATCGACGTGGACTCATCGGATCGTAACAGCCAAGCACGAGATCGGCCTCTTGAGTGATGCCGAGTGGCAGATAGTCGACGCCGAACTACGACGAAGGCGCGCGGAATACGAGGTGGCAGAAAAAGCCGGGAAGACTGCCGATCTGGTCGACTACAGCCGAGTGAAAATCCCGCTGCACTGAGCATACTGCTGAACACCTGCGCGCACTACGTGCGCCGATCCGAGCCCAAGTATTCGATGAACTGCCGGTTGATGTCGATAACATACGCGCGATCTATCCCAAGAACGTCCGCAAGAGCCCCAAGATCCGATACATTCCGGCTCGCGGGATCCCCCACGAGAAACGGGACGAGCGGACACCTTCTCTTTCCAATTGATGCAATATCCTCGACGAAGCGTTGGGTGTCGGCGACTGCATCCTTTGGCTGAGCGTAAACCTCACGCAGGGCATGGCCGGCCGTACGAGCGTTTATTATGCTCACGACTTCGGATGCCGCTAAATATCGCTCGACCAGTGGAAAGTAGGACATCACGAGGCAGTACCGCCGCGTCAGTGGATACGTGACCTCTGCCGACACGCTCAAGTAGTCGAAGCCGATATCCTTCTGTCGGAACGTATCAGTCCAAGTTACCGGATCGTCACTAGTGAAGAAATCGTGCGCCCCGCTCTTGACGATGCATTTTGACATGGTTTGAAAGAAGCGGCGCCGTATCGCAATGCCCTCCGGAACCATAAGGAGCGAGATGTTGCTCGGGTCAGCCTTAAGGTCACCAGAAACGAGGTGCTTTCGGAAAAACAGATTGATACTGGCCTCTATTTGATCGCTGGGTAAGCCTTGCGCTCGCATTTGCTTACCAAGCTCGTTTCGCAGCTCCTCGAGAGGAAGCGTCATCGCGTGCCGGTGGCGCTCGCTTCGGGCTTCTTGCATGGCGGCAAAAAGAGCCAGCATTTCTTGGTCGGCCGCGGAAAGCGGGCCGTCCCCCCGAACAGTTTTCAGTGCGCCGCTTAATTTGGATTCGAGCTTCGATAACGCCATTTCCAAGGCTTCGTCGGGCTCGCCGTCAGCGGCGTAGAGCGTGTAGAAGTCGAGATGAGTCGCTACCTTTTTAACGTCACGCTCGAAATATGCGGGTTTGTCGGGTTCAGCATTGTAAACGCCTATCCCGCGCAAACGGTCAGCAAAGCCCTTGAGATAGGTTCGAGGGACGACGTGGGCGCGCATACGCCTAGACGACAGATCCTACGATGGTTTTACGGCTTCCGCCGAGGTCTCGATCAGGGCTGCAATATCGTTAAGCGTGACGACGAAGGCGATGAGCATCGTCCGCCCCTGAGTCGTATACGGCTCCAATTCATCGACATTAGCCCGTTTGCGTGGGGCGGCCAGATTGGATGAACCTGGATGTGCGTCAGCTAGCCTTAAGTCGTAGATGCCAAACAGCGCGGCCATCATTTTGGTGGCCTCATCTTCCGTCGTGAGGGTCGCCAGGACTCGTTGAAGTGCCTTTAGAGACCCAAGCGTTTGATCGGGCGGAGGTGTAATGGCGACAGACTGCAACGTTTTAGCGTCGATGCGGTCTGCAAAAAGGCGATTGAGATCTTTTGCCAGTGCGTAGAGCGACTCGGCACTTGACACTCGAAAACGGTGGATCGATGTGAGCAGGCCAGGGTCCGGGACAGGTTCGTTGTAAAGGCGAACGGCATAGCGCAGCTTCACGGCCTTCGCCACTCGCTCCAAGCTCTCGTCGAGCTTGGATTCTGGGGCAATCGTTCTTTTGGGTTCCGCGTAGACCTGCGCTGCGATAAGCTCGTGGGATACTGTTCCATCAGGAGCGATGTTGTGGGCGGCCCATCTCGTTTGTTCCCATTGTGGTAGACGGCCGATGTCGACTGCCAGGACATTGAGTACGCCCAGATCGTTGATACCAAAGTGTATCGCGCGTGCCGGGGTGAACCGTAGGATGCCCGTCTCCGACGTCAGCCAAGAAAGTCTGCCATCGGGGTACGAAAGCGCGTCTTGCACAACGTCGGGCCTAAACCAAAGCCACAGATTTCCCCAACGTTCTAAAGCATCTGCATTTTCTCTGGTGCCCGCGCCATCCACTATGAAAAAGGCCGTCGACGGGAGCTCTTCCGCGGCAACGCGAGGACTGTGCCGCGCCGGTTTGATCCATTCGGTCCGCCACATCTCACCACTAACTCGGAATACCTTTCGACCCTCGCCGAGCTCGACGGTCCATTCATTCGTCTCGACGGGACCATCCATCTCGAGCACCGGGACCTCATCCTTTGCATCGAAGTCGGTCCTCGCCATATGAAAGACATGCATTTTAGAGCCGAACTGGTGAGGGCCGCCTTCATGGACCGCTACGATGTCGCCGCGCCATCGCCAACCAGCCGACAAGTCTGCCGCGAACGCTGCCGGGCGATCCCAGTCAAACTCGGTCGGTTCGTTTTCGACAACCGCAAGACGCTGCACAAACGTCCCGAGCAGAAGCCCCATCTTACGCGCGCAAAGGTAGTCTTTCAGAAATTCCACCTTCACCTCAAGCAGTAATGGGTCGCCGTTTGTGGCGCGCGTTAGGCGCGCGACTTCGGCTCGCCCTTCCTCGAGTCTAACCCACCCGTCGCCAACGCGCAGTAGGTTGAGCGCAAAGATGAAATCTTGATTGATTATCCATTCTACGGTCGCCGCTCCGGGAATTCGCTGCTCGAGGACCATCTTGATGCCATTAGCGTTATCGACGAAGGACCGTACCTGCTCGGCCGGCACATAGGTACCATCATCCGCAATGTAGGGCTCGGTGTGCGCCAGGCCCAGAAGGTCGTTAGCATCGGCTTTGCGTGCAGCGGGCTCAGCCGCTAAATCGACGAGAAGCGTCTCAGCCGAAAAGTGCTCTTGCCGGAATCCAACGAGGTGCTCAACCCCTTCCTCAAACCGGACGTGGCTTGCACGTAGCGGCACCCAGACTTGGCGGTTAAATTCACGCCGCTTAAGGTCAGTGAACTCGAACCAATTCTCATCCATCGCTGATCGCCGTACTAACGCACAAACGAATTGCGAGGGTTTTTGACTCCTAGTTTGGTCAGGGCTTCAACTACGACGTCCCCGCCTTCTTTGCCAAGGGGGAAGTACGTAGCCTTACCGTCCGAGATCGACCAATCCTCGCCACGACGGTAGACCATGAGCGCGCCCCTCAGATCGTCGACTTGATTGACGTAGATGTCGTAGTGGCGCGTTGTCCAGATCACCATGTTGTCTCGTGGAAACTTCTTGCTACCCTTGATCAGGTTATCTAGATGATCGACGACCGGTCGAAATCGCGGTGATAGGTTCTGAGCACGCGAGGCCGATGCGCGCGCCTGAGCGACTGCGTCGCATCCGGCGTACTCCGCGGTCCAGCGCATTGCATCACGGAGCGCCATCCCCGGCGATGTCCCAAGAAGTCGTTGCGCCACGTCAGTAGCTCTGGACCAAACCGAGAGTCGCTCGCCGTCAGGACCCAGGATCTGAAGGCCCGCTTCGATCTCCGTGTTCCATTCCGGCTCCTCGCCCGTAATGGATCGGCTGATTGTGATACGGTAAGGGGTCATCGCCGCCCATGCAAGATACTGCCTGCCAGGTATCAACTCGTGGACCTCGTCGAACCCACATCGGACCCAATCGGAGGCTAAAGGGAAGTCGCCGAGACCCGCCCGGGACGCCTCTTTTAGAAGCTCTCTCACATGCGATTCGAGGCTACGCCCGGCGTTTTTGGCCGCCGCCTCCAGTGCCTCTGCTACGGTATCATCAAGGTTCCGCACTCGTATTTCGGTCACGCTGGACAGTTTGAGGCATTTTGTCCGCGATGTCAAGCATGCTCGATTTTGACCTAAAGGCCGCAAGGTAAGCTAGCGGCTAGTGCAGCGAGGATCATAGAGACGACGCCAAAGGGCATAGAGTGGGTGTGCCAGATCGGCCGCAGGGTAGCGAAGGTAACGGCCGGCTCGCGCAGCAGCGGCCTGCCGGTGGGCAGCGAATCGCCGTAGCGTGAATGAGACGCGAGCCCTACTGCCGCCCCCGAACGGAAGGCCGCAAACTGATCGAACCGACGTCACGTTCAATGATCTCTTGCTTAAGGCCGGATATCCGCTCGATCGGGTGCGTCTGCTGCGGCACCAAGAGCCTGGAGCGGCACGCGGTCGTTCGCCGTACGAGTTGTGGCGAGACGACCGTAAGGCGTTCGATGTTTACCAGAGCCGGCACGGCTCGCAGGCGCACCAGACCCTTGCCAAAGCGACGCATTGGGCCTCGTTCGTCGGCACGCCGCAGGGCGAGACGATGTTCGCCGGCATGTATCGGGCCAAATATCTTGGAGTTTCGGAAACGGAATCCACATCGCCAACGGAGGCCGAAGGAAAGGACTCAGTCGTCGGCGTTCACATCTACGAGATCGAGCTCGAGCCCTTGCTCTCCGAGTACATCGGTCGACTCTTCATTACTTGGGATGGGGCCCGCGCATACGCGCGCCGAGTCGATCATACCGAGTGGGTAGTCGTCGAGCTTCGAAGTGAGTTCACCGAGCCGGCCTTCCCCGGATACCTAAGATTCATCAAGCTTCTTTCGCAGCTCAGGGCGCTTCCCAGCGCCTGGATCGAAATGCTGAGCGGGGCGCGCGGGGTTTACGTACTGACGTGCCCGAGGACAAAGGAGCTCTACATCGGGTCGGCGACCGGCGCCGGCGGTTTCTGGGGTCGCTGGACGCAGTATGCCAATGACGGGCACGGTGGAAATGTTCAACTTAAGAGCCGCGACCCGAGCGACTATCAGGTTTCGATTCTCGAGGTCGCTGGCAGTTCGGCAACCGAGGCTGACATTTTGGAGCTCGAATTCCGTTGGAAAGAAAAGTTGCAGACCAAGCGTATGGACCTCAACAGCAACTGAGGCAGGAGAACTACGCCCGCATAGGCCACGGATTACGCGCCCGCCAACGCTGAAGCAAGAATCATGGATAGCTTCGACGTGTCCTCGGTATCGTAATGCGGACACACGATTTTTTCACCTAGTGCCGCGAAGTTACGCCGGATTGACCGCGGCCGCGGATTACGCATCGCGCGCGCTCGCGCCGCCAGCGTCTTAATGCGGCGAAGCGAAAATTCTACGCTACCGGCCGCGATGAAGCGGGGCTCGGCGCGCGACTGCGGGATCTCGTACGCGCATACCCCGACGCTCCGCGACGCGACCCGCTGCTCGGCATCACTCAACGGCCCGAACGCCGGCCCTCTTTTGGTAACGAGAAGTGAAGTTATCGCTAACAATGCCGGCGGCGGTCGCCTTTCAGGGGCGCCTCTTTTGAAAACCTAGGAGCGCCTGCGCCTCGGCGCGCGCTTCTCCTTCGGTTTAGCGTGGACGGTGAATACAGCGACGCGCTTGTCAGAAGACCAGGCGATGAGGGTGCCCGTAAAGGTGCGTTCGTAACCCGTCTTTGGTATTAGGGTCCATTTGGCCCCGATTGCCGTTACACGAAGGCCCTTAGCAGTCTTAGCGGCGGTTGCTTTTCTAGGCATGGCCCTCCCTTTGGCAGCCGCCCCCGCTCGATCCCGCTTTGGCCGACTTGGTTGAGAGCCGCCTTAGAATTGTGTCGATCCCCGGCGGAATCATAAGGTAGCATTACCGAGACGGCGCAGCTCCTCTCCCACGAAGTCGACCGGCGCCGGCGGTCCAGCTGCGACCATCTTTCGCTCATAGTGATCGGCGAGATCGTGCTTTCCGCACCGGCGCAGATTCGCGATCGCTTCGCGCTCGTAGATAGCCATCAGTTCGCCGCTCATCCACATCTCGTGGAGGCGATCGCGGTCTCCGCCAGCGTAGCGGTCTGCGGCGTGCTGTAGATCGCGATCTTGCAGCGCGATCCTGAGGTCAATGCTCGCGTCCAATGCTTCCTTACCCAGGGGATCCCGTCTCGCGGATTGCCCTCTGCTTTGTGCGCTCTGAACGACAGGGAGAAAGCCGTTGAAAGCCACCCACCTAAGGATCCGGCGCTCCGACAGTCCAGCTAGCCTTGCAGCGCCGTTTATTGATTCTCCAGTCGCCAACGCAGCAAGGAAAATGACGACCTCAAGCTTGCGATCATCCGGCGTGATTCGCGTTCTTGAATACCTGCTTGCCTGCCTACGTGCGCGCGTGAGCACGCGTCGGCGGGGGGTACGCACACGCTTCGTGTGTTCGTCAGTGGCTGCGCAGGCTGAATTTTCAATACGGCATCGCTTAGGGATCGCGGATTTCGAGGCCGTGCCATGCGGTTTAGGCATGCTAGAAGTAGCGGGGTGCTCTGACTACGCGGGAGATGCAAACCACGGTGAACTCTATCGGTTCCTCATGGTCTGGAAGTGCCGTCTTTGACAGGCTCGAGAGCTTATGAAGATCCGCCATTTGCACCGCCTCGTTCGGGTTCCGGCGGGTTCCAGTGGGCGTCGTACACTGCGTGTTTGGCGGGTCGGGCCAGCAGCAAATACCGGACCCGCGACGATGCGGCCACCTATAGGCTGCGCATCTGCAGGCGAATCGCCCGGTGCGGATCGGCGGACGCTTAGATCCGGGTCCGCGCGAGCGCCAGGACGAGTGACTGATGCACACGTCGAGACCGCTGACGACGTACGCACGGCAACGGGCACCACGACTCGTCTGCGCCGTGCAGCGAAGCAACTGCTGAGCCTTCGGACTTAGCACGAGAACTGCGCGTCCTGCACGTGTTTAGAATAGCATCTCGCACCTGAGGTATACGCCTCCGCCAGATCCCAATCGAGGAGGTTCTGCTGCGATCTGACCCTCCGTGGAAAACTTATGGTTACCTGCCCTTTCCTCGCCTACGTGCGCTCTCGGGTTGGTGGGTCGGCTCAGAGTTAGCTGGAAGCAGCTGAACGCGAACTGGAGGCCCGCGATGGGCCCTAAACTAAGGGTGGTGGCGTGGTCGTCGTTGACCAGCTAGAAAGTTGCCGAAGTGTTTGTCATGGTCGTTTCTTTGACTCGGAACAACTCGGAACAATGAGCCGAGTCGAGCTACTCCGAGTCGGGCCGACTTCCAGTATCTGACCGACGCCTCACGCATGAAATAGCGCAAGATGATGCCAACTGCGCGCAGGGAAACGACTCGTCAGAGATTCGATTCCTACACGCTCCCGCCACTTGTTCGATTCCGCCTTATTTTACGCGGGTTTGCGCGGCGACGGTGTTTTCACTACACCGTTTACTACACAGAACCGCTGGAGCTAGACGCTCCGGACGGCTTTATTGAGATGGCGCTCAAGCAGCTTCGCGGCTGCCCTTCGTTGCTCGTCCATGATGTGAGTGTAGACGTTTGCCGTTACGTTAATCCCTGAGTGGCCGAGCAGTTCACTCGCGGTCTTCAGCGGGACGCCGGCAGCGAACGCCAGTGAAGCGTATCCGTGCCGTAGATCGTGGAACCGTGTTGCGGCTAACTTCTTGCGCCGAACCAGACGGGAGAACTGGCGGGAGAGCTCATTCGGGTTCCACCGCGAGCCGGCGCAGCGGTCGAAAACGACTCCTTCGGTACCTCGGTTTCCAATGCCCAGGAGTCGGTGGCCCTCTGCCTGTTGCTTGTAATTTGCGCGCAGCGCCGCCACCACGAAGTCTGGCATGGACACGTCACGGCGTGAGCCTTTCGTCTTGGGAGCCTTCGTGATGACTTTACCGTCGATTAGTGCGGCGGACTGGCGCACGCGCAAACCTGCATTATCGAGGTCGACGTCACCCCATCTGAGTGCGCAGAGTTCACCGCGCCTTAGCCTGGTACCAATCGCCGTCATCTTGGCGGATTCGATTTCCGTTCCCTTGGCAGCGACGAGTAACTCACGCGCGCGTTCTCCGTTAAAGGCAACGTCGTCGCGTTCGTCCACGATCGGCGGCTCGACATTGCGCGCGATATTCCGAACGCCTTCGTAGTTCTTGGAACCCCATTCGAGCACAGATCGTACTCGAATGAGAATGTTCCGTTTCGTCCGACCGCACAGCGGTTGCCCCTTGCGCTTTCGATTTGAGCAGTCGCGCGCATCATCCAGAACGCGCTCGACGTGCTCCCTGCTTAGCTTGTCAAGACGAACGTCCCCGATCTTCGGCCGCACGTTCTGATTGAACGTCCGCCGATAGAGTGCGAGCGTCGTCTCCTGCAAGCGGCCTTTGCGCGCATCGAAATAACGATCGAGCAGATCCCCAAAGGTCATCTTTGAGGGTGCTTCAAACTCCCCGGCCTCGATCGTGCACCACCCGACGCAGCTGAGCTTGGCCGGCGTCGGGGGTATCTCGCCTCGGGCCCTTGCCCGTTCGGCACCGAGCTCCTGGTAAAGATCGTCGTCGCCGTCGCCGGCGACGAGGTCGCGCTCTCAGCTCGAGGCGTCGCCGTCAACGGCTGCCTCCTGCCGGATAGCCGGCCGCTCTCGAACGATGCTGCTGGACGTTGGCTCTCGCCATGGCCTCAGGGGTACCACGAGTTCAGATTGGGCCGGCTATGGCTCTACGCCCGTAACGGCCGAAGCTGGGATTCCCGCTACTGGGGACCAGTCGCCAAGGCTGCAGTAGTGGCTCGCGCGGTTCCGGTGCTGGTCGCCCCTTTCGCGTTCCGCTCGACAAGCAGCGAGCCAGGGTGCGGGCGCTCCGCTGAGCATGTATCCTCGCTAAGGATGATTGGCTCAGACTTATGCTTGATTTGTGTCGTTTTTCTATAGTAAAATGACACATATGCCCAAATCGACCGCTGAGGCCGTCCGCCGGTACGTCCGCCGTCTCAAACCAGGCACTGTCTTCACGCCCGCTGACCTTCTCTACGGACGTCTTGGGTCAGAGAGAGCCATCCGAGAAACATTGCGACGCCTTGCTTCTGACGGCACGGTTCGTCGCATTGCCAAAGGCTACTACGACGTCCCTCGCATCAACCCGAGGATCGGTCCGCTTAGTCCGACACCTGAAGCGATCCTAGCGGCTCATGCCAGAAAGACGGGCGCCATTATCGAGCGCCCGGACATCGATGCCGCTAACAAACTCGGCTTAACGACCCAAGTTGCAGCGCAACCCGTTTACCGAACCAACCTCTTCCGGCGCGAGCTGAACATCGCTGGTCAACGCATTCGACTTCGTACTACCGGCCCGCGTTCGCTTGCACGTGACGCGGATCCGGCGGAGCTCGTCATTGATGCATTGCAGGCCGTCGGAAAGCGGCGCATTACCTCAAAGGAAATTGCGACCTTACGCGCGTTCGTGCAGGATCACGACCTCGCGAGAAAACTTAGGCGTCGTGCGCGGCGTGCACCAGCATGGATGGTGCCCTACATCGACGAGATATTGGCTGCGGCCTGACCCGTGGATGACTTTGCGAAACTCGCAGCGCCAGACCGGCGAGACATTATCGCCGAAGCTGCGATCGGCATGGGCGTAGACTTTACAATCGTCGAGAAGGATTTCTGGGTCTGCTGGACGCTTCTCTCGCTCTTCTTGCTTTCGCCTGAGCACGCGCCAATGGTGTTCAAGGGCGGGACATCGCTCTCGAAGGCCTACGGTCTCATTCAGCGCTTCTCCGAGGATATCGACGTCGTAACGGATGTGAATTTTTTCCTCCATCGCGGGATAGCGGATCCTGCGACCGCTCCGAGCCGGACACAACGGCTGGAGCGAATGAAAGGTCTGGATGGCGCTTGTGCAGGCTACATCGCTGAGGAGCTGATGCCGTCGTTGCGACAGGCATTTGCAGAACGACTTGGCGCGGATAATGGCTGGGACCTGTCGCTTGCTTTCGACGATCGTTACGCCCACACGCTTCTCTTTCGCTATCCCACGAGCGCACCAGACATCACGCATTCATACATCCGTGAACGTGTCAAAATCGAGCTCGGGTGGCCCTCTACCACAACCCCAGGCGAAATGCGCACTTTTAAGCCTTATGTCGCTGAGCGGTTTCCAGGCCTTATGCAAAACCCGGACGTCACATGCACCGTGCTGTCGGCCGCGCGAACGTTTTGGGAAAAGGTAACGGCTTTACACGCGGAAAGCTTCCGTGACGAGGTGCCGCATTTCTTTTCGCGTCATTATTCAGATGTCGCTGAGATCTTTCGGACAGACCTTGGCCGCTCTGCCTCTCGTGATCTAGCGATGCTTGAGGCCGTCAAGGAGTTCAAGCAACGATACTATCCCGCGACTCGAGCCCATTACGATCTTGCCGTTCCGGGATCGTTAGCGATTATTCCGTCGGAAACGAAGATGCAAGCGCTAGCCGCGGATTATCGCGATATGCGAATGATGTTCTTTCGCGAACCACCCGCGTTTGAGTTGGTCATAGGGCAATTGCGGGCGTTGCAACAGCAGATCAACGCAGCATAAAAAGCGAGATGATGGCATTCCTAATGATTGAAAGTTTCTCCGATGCCGTGCTCGATAGCATTTCTCATACGATAGGCGACGCGCTCATCGGCAAGATCATATCCAACATCTTCCTAGCTTGCGGTATTGACGACGTGAGCGGGGAAAGTACAAAGTGGAAGCGTCTCTATTATACGTTTTGCGCGATCCAAAGAGAAGACGGCTGCGGCAACCGCGTTGGCTCCTTTATAGAATCGGCGCTGCACCCGGCACGCTGGACTTCGGACGACTTGCGCAATCGGCATCCGCATGTACGCGAGAATGTGAATCGCGCGCTGCTAATCGCCGGGCTTGAGGTCGGGCCTGACGGCGAACCATGTGCCAATCGAGCGGGCACCCTTTAGTACCCCTCAGCCGACAATCGGCGCGGCTGCCCATGATCGGACGGCGGGGATTGCGGTCTGCAGTAGTCTGTAGTATTTTATATTTAGGACGTTAAAAAGGAGAAGTCGTGAAAACCAAGGCGGCCGAGATGCTTCGAACGTTGCGCCTGCAAAAGCGACTTACGCAAGAAGAGGTGGCTGATCGCCTCCGCGTGAGTCAAAGCTACTATTCAGCGGTGGAACGAGGTCGCAAACCCGCTGAGGTCCCCGCTGCAATGAAAGCGGTAAACGTAATGCGCCGTCGGATGGATAGGACGGCTGGCGGAATCAAGAAGGCGGGTCGGGAGAAATGAAATGAGTTGGCATTTGCGCAAAAAACGGAATACCGGCCTAGCCAAGCTGCCGAAGGTCAAGCCGCTGCGGCGGATAAAGCCAATAGCGCCCATCGGATACGAATATTACTGGCGAGATTAACGACTCCGAAGCGGGGGCGCCGTTACGGCCGGTGGCAGCGCTGGCGACGAACACTCCGTCACGCGATCGATGCGTATCGTGTTGAATTTGTATGCGTTTTAACGTGGACGCCAAAACCTGTAATGACAGCGACGCGTCGCCGCCGTGACGAAACGGCCGGATCGAACAACCGCGAGCGGTTCACTACACCGTTCACTACACCGAATTCGCCAAAACCGGATTCGGTCTTTATTGGCGGCCTGGGGCGGTATGCGCAAATTGTCTATACTATTAGGGACTTTGGAGACTTATAAGGTAGTGGCGGGGACGTTAGGAGAACCTCCTACACGCTCCCGCCACGCAAATGTTCGTGGAACCAGCGAGAGAAATTACTACGCCGCGCTACGGAGTCCGAGAAGCGGAAAATTCGGAGAACGCTAGGGGACCAGGGCGGCGCACTAGCGAGTAATGATCGCGCCTCCATGTCGCGTGCGTAGCGAAATTTTAAAGACGGTTCCGAGCCAGTCAGAGCCGCCTTCCCGGGCGGTACCGTAAAGGGCATCGCCCACTCTAATGAGCGGCGCGTATGGATATTCTCCGTCCTCGTACCCGTGGAATGTGTGAAGCGTCTGAACCTCGCCTGAAGACGATAGGCTATAGATCGTGCCAAACCCGTATTCTCCGCCCAGCGTTGTACCGTAGAATGTTCCGCCGACGTCGAGAAGACCCGCCTGGACGTTGTAGCCGTCAGATCCGAAATTACTGAGGATCGTTTCCTTACCGCCCGGCATTAAGGAAAAGGCCGTTCCGTCATTGTACGGTCCCCCTTCCGAGGTTGTTCCGAACAGCGTGCCTTGCACGACGATCAGGCTGCCGGTTGGATATCTCCCGTCGTCGTTGTTGTCTTGAAAACTATGAATGATCCTTTCGTGCCCGAATCGATCCACCCGGAAAACCGTGCCGCAGCCGGAGTAGTTTGCTTGCTGACAGTCGCCGGTGCCTCCGAAGGTCGTGGTGCCGAAAAAGGCGCCGCGAAGGACCGCGAGGCCCGACCACGGTGATTGGCCGTCTCCACTCCTTGCACCGAAACTATACAGCACTTGCTCCTTGCCGGACCTGTTGATCTTGAAGACGGTGCCGTGGCCGAACTCGCCGCCCGAGGAGGTCGTGCCGTAGAATGCGTTGTGAAACCAAGTAAGGCCGGCCATCGGGGCCGCGCCGTCGTTGCTAGCACCAAAAACATGGATGACGTTTTCCATGCCGCTCGTCGTGATGCTATAGACCGTGCCGCAGCCGTAATACTGGCATCCCTCGTTCCCGCCGCGAAGCGTCGTGCCGTATAGCGTACCTCCGACTGCGACGAGCCCAGCATACGGCGACGTGCCGCCGTTGGAACCGCCGAAGCTATAAAGCACGCGCTCCTGGTGGCCTCGCCTAGCGACCACAAAAACCGTTCCACTCCCATTCTCCCCGCCCGAGAAGGTCGTGCCGTAGAACGCGTTGTGAAAATACAGAAGCGGTGCGAAGGGCTGATTGCCGTCGGGCTCTCCGGTAAACGAATGCAACACATGGAATTGCTCGTCCGATAAAGGGGGTATCCACGCGGGTCGCGCGGTCATTTGCAGCTGCGATGTCGTTTCCGGCACGCTGACCGGGCGCTGCGAGCCGCATGCCGCGAGCAACGTTCCAGCGACGCCGATGCTAACGGTGAAGCTGCCAAAGCCTACGATCCTCATGCGCTCCCTCCAGAGTTGAACGGGCAGCTCATGGATTCCCCCAACGACGACGTTCGTAGCCCTTACACGTCGCAACTTCCCATACCATCGAAAGCTTTCGAAGCTCAGAGCGTGATGCCGCAGCACTGTCGGTTATTGCGGCAATTACGTCGTTTGGAACAGTCGCGGGAACGTGGTCTCGGCGCCGAACCTCCGGCGTGAAGCAGCAACTTCGTCGGCATTAGGCAACTTCGGGCGTCGCGCCCTTTTCAGTACGGGCCAGATGCTGACTCGCTCGGACCTCCGAATTGGAAAGCATCACCTCGTGCACTTGCCGCATGAGAGTTGCTTCTTCCCGTACACGTTTCCATTCGAGTTGGTCAATCTGAATTTCGGTTCCCAGATAGAAGCGTTTGAGGAAGTACGCGACGAGCTCTTTCCCGGCGACTTCGCCCATCATGACGCGCGCTAACGGTGTATTTTGGTCGGCGTACTGCGGATGCGGTCCCAGATAACGCTTGATGGACGAGTGCGTCGCGTTGATTTTTATAAGCAGTCCGCCGTCCTGCGTTTCTACCTGAGCGCGCTGCGGCGAATCGATGGACGTTAACTCGATCGATATCTTCGGGCGCTTTTCCTCATCGGCAACGTGAAGCCGCGTGACAGCGACAAGCTTATCCTGTTCCGCAGTTAACTTGGCTTTTGCGCCGAGCCTCGTGGCGCCGACTGCCGTCGCCGCTTCGTAGAAAAGTTTATCCGGCCGAAGCTTTAGCTGAAGCTGCCTTTTCTTCAGAGTGAAATCCGCGGAGCTGACGCGCAGCGAGACGCCCTTTCCATGCTGTTCCACTAGGTACGTGGGTGCTTGTACGATAACGCTTTTTTGTTTTTTAGGCCGCACCGTATATTGATCTTGCGAGAACTGCAGTGCGGAGGGCACGTCAATCGGACTTGGATGAGCGATGTTCACGTCGAGCTCGGCCCGATCGTCGCCGCATACGGCCTCGATCAGAACCTCTCCGAAGCAATCGCCCGCGCCAACCCGGAAGGTGCCATGATAGCGCCGCGAGTCATCGGGATCGGCAGCTAGCTCTAACGCCTGCGTCGATAACTTAGCGACGCACTCGGCGGGCTCGTTCGCGACGACCGTCAACGTAACGGGTTCGGGCGGCGCGATGGTCTCATGTAGCGCTTCGACTGAGAAGCTCGCCGTTTCGCCCGGATCGATGCGTTTTCTGGGCGGCACGATTCGCAACGGCGCCGTATTCTCGCCAGATCCACTCCCACCGTCGTCAGGATCGATCAGCTCTTCGTTCTTTTTCTTCCAGTAGTCACCCAGGACGTTACCGAGGTCTTGGAGTCGGCGACGGGTCTCGTCTGACTCCTGTGCCGGTGCTGCTTTTAACTGCGCTTCCAGGCGCCTTACCTGTTGGGCTAGGATCGGCGTCACCGCCTTTTTGAGCGCAATGAAGGCCGGATGCGTTGATTCCAAGCCCTCACGCGAGCGTTTTATGATCGGGAACGGATTGGACGGGAGGTGTTCGCGATGGGCATCCTCTTCATCGTCATATTCTTTGGCAAGCTTATCGATGCGGTCCCAGTGCAGATCGCCGGAAAGGCGTTCGGCGAACGTGTTCCCTTCAAAATCGAAGAGAGTGGATTGATGGACGGACCGGCCGCTTATGACCGCAATGCCACCGACACGGGCCAGGTCGCCCGGCGCGCAGGCGAACCAGTACTTTACGGGAGTTGACGGTATTCTCATCAGTTCCACGACGAGCCGATAGGCGCGTTCGCAAGGCCGGCCGCCCGCGACGAGATCCGGTTCGAGCGCGAAGTCGCGCGCTACGCTCCCGCGTGCGAGGCCATGGCCCTCTCGATTTGTTCCTTCACCGCATCCAGATTGAACGACGCACCGGCTTGCATCGGCGGGAACTCGATGGCCGTCTGCGCGAGCTGCGTCACGACCTCTTGAACGAATACGAAGCGCCAGAACTCGTTAAAGAAAAACTCGTAGTAGTTTATCGAACCAGCGAGGCCCGTTCGTTCGAACGGATCGAGCCGCAGGTTCGTGAGCAGCGGAAAGTCGGGCTTCACGGTGCCGCCGAGCCACCCGCCCGGTTGGTCGATAAAACGGTACTTGAAGTCGTCGACGCGCACGGCACCGAGCGTGCCTTCGGCGAAGTAGAAGAATTCGCGTCGCGCGGACGGGCCTTTCCCGGTGATCAAGGCCAACTGATCGTAGCCGTCGAGGTGCACCTTATAGGTGCGTCCGTTGAGCTGTTTGCCCTGCTTCAGCTCCGCAACGATGTTTGCGTCGCCGGCTGCGGCGACGAACGTGGGGAACCAGTCCAGGCTGGCAAAGATGCCGTTCTCGAC
>JASHOM010000212.1 GCA_030041115.1 Vulcanimicrobiota bacterium
TCGCGGACGCGAGCCGCGCGCGACGCCCGCCGCGGTGCAGCGCCCGCTCCCGGAGCCGGCTGAGCCTGCGGTCGAGCCCTCGCCGGCGATCGAGCCTATGGCGGTGCTCGAGCCCGCGCCGCCGGTCGAGACGGCGCCGGTGCCGGCGGAGCCGGTGAGCGCAAAGGAATCGGAGTAGCATGCTGACGCCAAAACGAGTGAAGTGGCGCAAGGTGCAGCACGGCCGGATGACGGGCGCGGCGGTGCGCGGCAACGCGCTGAGCTTCGGCGATTACGGTTTGCAGGCGATGGAGCCGTGCTGGATGTCCAATCGCCAAATCGAAGCTGCGCGTATCGCGATGACGCGCTACATCAAGCGCGGCGGCAAGGTCTGGATCAAGGTCTTTCCCGACAAGCCGGTGACGAAGAAACCGGCCGAGGTGCGGATGGGCTCGGGCAAGGGCAATCCCGAGTCATGGGTTGCCGTCGTGCTTCCGGGACGCGTGCTCTTCGAGCTCTCCGGCGTGGCGCCGGCAACCGCGCGCGAAGCGCTGCGCCGCGCCGCCGCAAAGCTTCCGATCGGCACGAAGATCGTGTCGCGCGAGGAGATATAATATGCAAAAGAAAGACCTCGAGGGATTGCGCGAGCTCAGCGTCAAGGAGCTCCGGCAGAAGGCGCGCGACGTCAAGTCGGAGCTTTTCAACCTACGCTTCGCGCTGCGAACCGGCCATTTGACCGATTTCAGCAAGATTCGCGCGATGCGCCGCTCCTATGCGCAAATTCAGACGATCATCTGCGAGAAGCGCCTCGCGGAGGGAGAACATGGAGCAGCCTAAGCCGTCCGCGCCGGTTCGGGGAAAGCGCCGGATCAAGCAGGGACGCGTAACGTCGAACAAGATGGCAAAGACGATCGTCGTCGTCTCCGAAACGCGCGTCCCGCATGCGACGTATGGCAAGATCGTGCGCAAGTCCGCACGCTTCAAGGCCCACGACGAACGCAACGAAGCCAACGTGGGCGACGTCGTACGGATCATGGAATGCCGCCCGATGTCCCGCGAGAAGCGCTGGCGCTTGATCGAGATCGTGGAGCGCGCCCGATGATTCAACAGGAGACGCGGCTCAAGGTGGCCGACAACAGCGGCGCGCGCGAATTGCTGGTCATTCACGTCAGCGGAGGCGGCCGTCACGTCTACGCGCACGTGGGCGACGTCGTCGTCGGAACGGTGAAGAGCGCGATTCCGGGTGCGGCGGTCAAGAAGGGTCAAGTCGTCAAGGCGGTGGTGGTTCGCACCAGCGCGCCGATCCGGCGCGTCGACGGTTCCGTCGTGCGCTGCGACGACAACGCTTGCGTGATCATCAAAGGCGAGAAAGACAACCTCGATCCGCGCGGGACGCGCGTCTTCGGCCCGGTGATGCGCGAGCTTCGCGAGCGCGGTTTCTTGAAGATCGCTTCGCTCGCGCCGGAGGTGCTGTAGTGAAAGCAACGATTCTCAAAGGCGACACGGTCAGGATTCGTCGCGGCAAGGAGCGCGGCAAACGCGGCACCGTCAAGGCAATTTTGGGGACCTCCGGCATGGCCACGGTCGAAGGCGTCAACGTCGTGAAGCGTCACACCAAACAAGGATCGCAGCAAGGCAATATGGGCAAAGCGGTCCAGACGGGCGGGATCATCGAGAAGGAATCGCCATTGCCGATCTCCGCGCTGCAGTACGTCTGCGAGAAGTGCAAGCTTCCGACGCGCCTGCGTCGCGGGCGCACGCCGGATGGCGCCGTGCATCGCATTTGCGCGCGCTGCGGCGAGCCCGCTCGCGACTCGGCAAAGGGAGCGTAGGAGCTCGCGCATGGCGGAAAGGTTGAAGGAGATCTACGAGAAGCAAATTCGGCCCAAGCTGCAGGAGCGCTTCGGCTATCGCAATCCCAACCAAATTCCGAAGCTGGAGAAAGTCGTCGTGAACGTGAGCGTCGGCGAGGCTCTGGTCAATCCGAAAGCCCTCGACGCCGCGGTGAGCGACTTGAGTGCGATAACCGGTCAGCGTCCGATCGTCACCAAGGCAAAGAAGTCGATCGCGGCGTTCAAGTTGCGCGCCGGGGTGAGCATCGGAGCCAAGGTGACGCTGCGAGGCGATCGGATGTACGTGTTCGTGGACAAGCTGTTCAACGTCGTGTTGCCGCGCATTCGCGACTTTCGCGGCTTGCCGGCCAAGTCGTTCGACGGGCGCGGAAACTACAACCTGGGCCTGCGCGAACAGCTCGTTTTTCCGGAGATCAACTTCGATAAAGTCGACAAGGCTCGCGGAATGGACGTCACGATCGTCACGACGGCAACGACCGACGAGGAAGCTTCGGAGTTTCTCGTCGCGATGGGCCTGCCGTTGCAGCGAGGCTCTTCGACGAGCTCGGGACTGAGAAGGTAAGTCGGTTTATGGCGAAGACCAGTTTGATCATCAAGTCGCAGCGCGCGCCGAAGTTCGGCGTACGCCGCCACAATCGGTGCAGGGTCTGCGGACGGCCGCGCGGCTACTTGCGAAAGTTTGCGATGTGCCGGATCTGTTTTCGCGAAAACGCGCATGCGGGCGTGGTGCCCGGCGTGACCAAGGCCTCGTGGTGAGGGAGATCGGCAAATGTCCGTAACCGACCCAATTGCAGATATGTTGACGCGCATTCGCAACGCCAACACGGCGAGTCATAAAGTGGTCGACGTGCCGGCTTCGCGCGTCAAGCACGCCATCGCGCAGATTTTGCAAGAGGAAGGATTTATCGAGAGCTTCGAGCGGATCGACGGCGGTCCCCAAGGGACGATCCGGATTTTGCTGCGCTACGGTCCGGAAAAGGAGAAGATCATCACCGGATTGCGTCGCATCTCGCGCCCCGGCTTGCGCGTCTATACGCGCAAGACCGAAATCCCGCGCGTGCTCGGCGGGCTCGGCTTGGTGATCCTTTCGACGCCGCAGGGCATCATGTCGGGAAGGCGGGCGAAGAAGCAGGGCGTCGGGGGCGAGGTTCTCGCCTATGTGTGGTAGGCCATGTCGCGCATAGGCAAGTTGCCGGTCGCGGTCCCCTCGGGCGTCGAAGTGAAGTTCGAGGACGGCGACGTGCTGGTGAAGGGACCCAAGGGTCAGCTCCGTCAGCGGATACTTTGCGACGTCGTCGAGGTCAACGTAAGCGACGGGAAGGTGGTCGTGGTGCGTAAAGGCGACGGACGTGCGCATCGCAGCGCACACGGTTTGACGCGAACGCTCATCGCCAACATGGTCGAAGGCGTCAGCAAGGGTTTCCGCAAGAGCCTCGAGATCACGGGCGTCGGTTACCGCGTCGCGAAGTCGGGCGAGCGGCTGAACCTGACGCTGGGCTATTCGCATCCGGTGACGTTCGAGGCGCCCAAAGGCGTCGGGCTCACGGTCGAGGGACAAACGAAGATTCACGTCGAGGGCATCGATAAGCAGGCCGTCGGGCAAGTCGCCGCCGACATCCGCCGCCTGCGCAAGCCGGAACCGTACAAAGGCAAGGGCATCCGCTACGAAGGCGAGCGAGTTCGAAAGAAGCTCGGTAAGGCCGGAAAGGCGGCGAAGAAGTGAGTAAGGCCGAAGCCCGTCGCGAGCGTCACGCGCGGCTGCGCAAAAAAGTATCGGGAACGCAGGAACGGCCCCGACTCTGCGTGCGCCGGTCGCTCCACCATCTCTACGCCACGATCGTCGATGACGTGCGCGGTCACACGCTGGCCGCGGCGTCGACGCGGGATAAGTCGGTGGCGCAGGCGCTGGGCTCCAGGACCAATCTCGATGCCGCCAAGGCGGTCGGCAGCGCGATCGGGACGAAAGCGAAGGCGGCGGGAATTTCCCAGGTCGTCTTCGACCGCGGGGGTTACAAGTACCACGGTCGCGTCCGCGCTCTTGCCGACGCGGCCCGCGAAGCGGGGTTACGATTCTAATGCAGTACCGAAGTCGCGAACGCGACGGGAGCGGCCTCGAAGAGACGGTCGTTCGCGTCAATCGCGTCGCAAAAGTCGTCAAGGGCGGCAAGCGTTTTAGCTTTAGCGCGCTCGTCGTCGTCGGCGATCGCAAGGGCAAGGTCGGCTACGCGATCGGCAAGGCCGCTGAAGTTCCCGAAGCCATCCGCAAGGCGGTGGAGCAGGCGCGCAAGAGCCTGATCACCGTCGCCATGGTCGATCGCACGATTCCGCACGAGCTGCGCCACGAAGTCGGCGCCGCCACGGTATTGCTCAAGCCGGCCGCGCCCGGTACGGGCGTGATAGCCGGCGGGTCGATGCGGGCGGTACTCGAGCTGGCCGGCATCCACGACATCCTCACGAAATGCTTGGGCACGAGCAACCCCATCAACGTCGTCATGGCGACCGTGTCGGCATTGAAATCGCTGCGGACCGCCGAGCAAGTCGCGGCGATGCGCGGCAAGAGCGTCAAAGAGATCTACGTGGCATAGCGGCGATGGCAAGCAAAACGATGCTCAAACTCGGAGAGCTCAAGCCGGTGCCCGGCAGCCGTCCGAAGCGGCAGCGGATCGGACGCGGCCACGGCTCCGGCATGGTCAAGACGGGCGGCGAAGGCGGGAAGGGCCAGACCGTCCGCTCCGGCGGCGGCAAGGGGCCGGCGTTCGAAGGCGGACAAACCGCCTGGGCACGACGCCTTCCGCATCGGCGCGGCTATTCGCAGAAAGCCCGCGACCGGGGGCATTTCGGGACGCGCTTCGCGGTGGTCAACCTGCAGCGGCTCGCGAGCTGGGATCCGGCCGTCGAGGTCACGCCCGAGTCGTTGCGCGAGCGCGGCCTGGTCAAGGGGACGTACGACGGCGTGAAGATCCTGCGGGCGCGCGCGGGGGTCGCGCTTCCGGCCGGTCTGCGCTTCCGCGACGTGCTCTTCTCCAATGGCGCGCGAGAAGCGCTCGGCGCCGCCGGCGCGTCGCTGGAAGACGCGTCGCCCTGAGCGATGTCATGGCGAGCGTGTCGAGGAACCAAGGGGCGCTAGATGTTCAATAACCTGCGGGCCGCGGTGCTCGTGCCCGAGATCCGCCAGCGGATTCTCTTCGTCTTCTTTGCGTTCGGCTGGTTCGTCTTCATGATCCACGTGCAGCTTCCGAACGTCAACCAGGCGGCTTGGCAGCGGGTGCTGCAGAGCGGCGCATTTTATAATTTGCTCGGCTTCCTCTCGGGCGGCGCGCTCCAGAAGCTTTCGATCATCGCCATGGGCATCACGCCCTACATCAACGCTTCGATCATCATGCAGCTGATGACGGTCGTCTTGCCGCAGCTCGAAGAACTGGCGAAGAAAGGCGGCGAGGAGGGGCGCAAAAAGATCAGCCAGTACACGCGCTGGCTGACGATCCTCCTGGCGACGATCCAAGCCGGCTTCATGGCGATCTCGATGGAGCGCTCCGGCGTCTTCTACGACACGAGCGTCTGGTATCTACTCTACGCGATCGTTGCGATGGTCGGCGGCACGCTGTTTCTCATGTGGCTCGGCGAGCAGATCAGCGACAAAGGCATCGGCAACGGCGTCTCGCTGATCATATTCATCGGCATCGTCCTGCGCTATCCGCAATACGTTACCCAGACGTATTCGTCGGCGAGCCAGGGAGCCGAGTCGTTGCTCAACTTGGCACTTTACATCGCCATCGCGATCGTCATCATCGTGTCGATCGTTTTTCTCTACCAGGGACAGCGTCGCGTGCCGGTCCAGCAGGCACGGCGGGTCGTCGGCCGCAAGATGTTTGCCGGCCGCTCGACCTACATTCCCCTGCGCCTGAACAACGCCGGCGTCATCTCGATCATCTTCGCCATATCGATTCTGCTCTTACCGCAGCAAGCGCTCTCGTGGTTCGCTCACGGCCAAAGCACGGCCGCGTCGGTTGCGAGCGGTCCGTTGGGCGGCGTGCAGCACGCATTGGCGACCCTTTCGACCTGGCTGAACGTCTGGTTTACGCCCAACGGTCTGCTCTATAACATCGTCTACTTCTTGCTGGTCGTGGTCTTCACGTTCTTTTATAGCTCGATCGTGTTGAACACCCGCGACGTGGCCGACAATTTGAAAAAGACCGGCGCTTTCATTCCCGGCATTCGGCCGGGGCAGCCGACGGTCGACTATCTCAACAAGATCCTGCTGCGGATCACTACGGCGGCGGCGATCTACCTGGGCTTGCTGGCGGTGATGCCGGGCGCCCTACAGCGCGGCCTCTCGGTGACGACGTTCTATCTGGGTTCGACCTCGCTGCTCATCGTCGTCGGCGTGGCGCTCGATACGATCACGCAGATCGAGGCGCGCCTGGCGATGCGCGATTACCGCGGCTTCATCAAGCGGTGACGCGCTTGGACCGATGCGCGTAATCTTTCTTGGTCCGCCCGGTGCGGGGAAGGGCACGCAGGCACGGATCCTTCGCGACCGCTTCGGCCTGGAGCAGATCTCGACCGGCGACATCTTGCGCGACAATTTCGCGCGCGGAACGAAGCTCGGGACGCAGGCGCAGACCTTCATGAAGCGTGGTCAGCTCGTTCCCGACGATCTCGTCATCGAGATGATCGAGCACGAGCTCGAGCGTGCGCGGGACGGCTTCGTGATGGACGGGTTTCCGCGAACGGTCGCGCAAGCGCAGGCGCTCGACGCATTGCTCGCGCGGCGGCGCGTGCCCCTCGATGCGGCGATTTTTTTCAGTGGGGATCGCTCGGCGCTGATCGCGCGCTTGGCCGCGCGGTGGACGAACCCGCGCAACGGACGCACGTATAATGCGCTGACGAATCCGCCGAAGGTCGCCGGAATCGACGACGAGGACGGCGGCGAGCTCGTGCAGCGCGAGGACGATCGGGCGGAAACCGTGACGAAGCGCCTCGAGGTCTACGACCGGCAAACGCGCCCGCTCGTCGAGTATTATCGTAGGGCCGGCAAACTGGTCGAAGTGGATGCGCTCGCGAGCGTGAAAGCGGTCGCGGACCGGATCGCCGCCGCGGTCGGCGCGCAGCATGCGCGGAGCTGAAGTGGTAACGCTGAAATCGGCGCGCGAGATCGAAACGATGCGGCGCAGCGGTCAGATTACGTCGCGTGTCTTGACGCAGCTCATGAAGGCCGTGCGACCCGGCATGTCGACGCGCGAGCTCGACGAGCTTGCGGAGCGCGGAATTCGCGAGGCCGGGGGCGTGCCGACGTTCAAGGGCTATAGCGGATTTCCGGCCTCCATCTGCGCATCGGTGGACGACGAAGTCGTGCACGGGATTCCGGGCGCGCGCGTCTTGCGCGCGGGCGAGCTCCTTTCGATCGACATCGGAACGACGCTCGACGGCTACGTCAGCGATAGCGCGGTCACGGTTCCCGTCGGAAATATCTCGCAGGCGGCCCGCCGCCTGCTCGACGTAACGCAGGAGTGTCTGACCATCGGGATCGCCCAAATGCGGCGAGGCAACCACGTCGGCGACATCGGGGCGGCGGTGCAGGCCCATGCGGAGCGGCAGGGCTACGGCGTCGTTCGCGAACTCGTCGGCCACGGGGTTGGGCGGGCGATGCACGAGGAGCCGCAGGTTCCCAACTACGGCGAGGCCGGGACGGGCTTGGAGCTACGGCCGGGGCTGGTGCTCGCAATCGAGCCGATGATCACCCAGGGCAGCCCAAAGGTCCGGATTCTCTCAGACGGCTGGACGGTCGTCACCGCAGATGGTAAACTCGCAGCGCATTTCGAGCACACGATTGCCGTAACCGAGGATGGACCGAAGATTCTGACGCTGCGCGACTACGCGGAGCATCCCGGAGTCGAGCGGTACCGTCCGCCGCGCGAAGCCATCGCGTAGATGGCTCGCCGGCGCGGCGGTCGCCCTTCCCGCGGCAGGAAAGCCTCGGCGGAGAAAGCCGCGAAGACGGCGACAACGAAGGAAGAAGCGATCGAAGTGGAAGGCACGATCGTGGAACCGTTGCCGAATGCTATGTTTCGGGTCGAGTTGGCCAACGGGCATCGGGTGCTCGCGCACGTTTCGGGAAAGATCCGGATGAACTTCATCCGCATTCTTCCCGGAGATCGCGTCCTCGTGGAGCTCTCGCCCTACGACCTGACGCACGGACGGATAACGTATAGGTACAAATGACGCAAGGCAACGGCGTGTCATCTGCGGCGGAGGCGCGGTGCGCCCAAGCCGAACGACGAAAACAAGGTAAAATACAATGAAAGTCAGACCATCGGTCAAGAAAATCTGTGAAAAGTGCAAGATCATCCGCCGTCGCGGTAAGGTGCGGGTGATCTGCGAGGTCAACCCCAAGCACAAACAGGTCCAAGGCTAAGAGAGAGGCGTCACTATGGCACGCATTGCCGGAATCGATTTGCCGCGCGAAAAGCGCATCGAGGTTGCGCTCACGTATATCTTTGGAATCGGCGCACCCACGGCGCGCAAGCTGCTCGCCTTCGCGGGGGTCGATCCGAACCTGCGCGTCAAGGCCATGAGCGAGGAAGACGAAAAGAAGCTGCGCGACGGAATCGACGCGCTGCAGCTTCGCGTCGAGGGCGATCTTCGCCGGGAGGTGCAAGGCAACATCAAGCGCCTGATGGACATCGGCTGCTACCGCGGCCTGCGCCATCGCCGCGGCTTGCCGGTTCGCGGGCAAAGAACGAAGACCAACGCGCGAACGCGCAAGGGTCCCAAGCGCACCGTCGCCGGCAAGAAGAAGACCCTAGCCAAGAAGTAAGCGCCAACCGCTTCGCGCGCATGAAAGCGGTCATCACGGCCGGCGGGCGCATCGACGGTGCGTTCGCGCAGGCGGCCGGCACGCATGTAAAAGCTCTCGCCCCGGTCCGCGGCATGACGATGCTCGCGCGAATGATCGAGGCGCTCGGCGCGGCGGGCGTGAGCCAAATCGCGGTCGTGGGCGGCGAGGAGGTCCGTGCGGCGTGCGGCGGGAGCGTCGATCGAGTCGTGGATGAAAGCCCGTCCGGCAGCGAAAACCTGCTGCGCGCATTGCGCGCGTGGCCCGACAGCGAACGCGTTCTCTATGCGACCAGCGATCTGCCGTACGTCACGGGCGGCGCGATCGGGGACTTCGCCGGTCGCGTCGGGCAGGGAGCGCTCGCGGTTGCATTGACCGAGTTTGGCGCGTTCTGCGAACGCTTTCCCGGCGCCCCGCCGTTCGGAATCACGTTGTCCGGCGAACGGGTCGTCAACGGCGGGCTCTTTTCGATTCCACAGGGCTCGGGCGACAAACTCGCCGGCATCGCGCAGCGTTTTTTCGAGGCTCGCAAGCGCCCATGGCGCATGGCGAGCTTGGTCGGTCCCGGGGTGCTGATCCGGTTTCTTTCCGGCCGGCTGCGCGTCGCCGATTTGGAAGCGATGGCGTTGCACGTGCTTGCGCTCCCGGCGCAAGCGCTTCGCGGCTGCGCGCCGGAGCTCGCATTCGACGTCGACACGATCGATGAGTACCGTTACGCCTGCACGAACGACTAGCGGCGCGAACGCCTCGGGGCCCAATGCCTTGGCCTTGGCGCTCTTTTGGCTGGGCATTCAGGCGGTCTGGGGCGCGCTTTTGGGAATCTCGCTGCAATCGCGAACGATCGAGCTTGCCCCGGGGAACGCCGTGCTCGCGTACGGCCGGCTTGCGACCCTAGGCGCCGCTACCGCCGCCATCGTGCAAATTATCGTCGGCCTCTGGTCCGACGCTCGCCGGCGCAACGGCAGCCGTCGCATCGAGTTCTATCTCGCCGGTGCGCTCGGCGGCGCGGCGGCGCTTGAGTTCTTTTACGGCGCGCGCACCTTCGGCGGTCTCACGATCGCCTTCGTCGTGCTGCAGGCATCGCTGAACCTGGCCATCGGGCCCTATCAAGCGATCATTCCGGACTTCGTGGATCGGGCGCGGCTCGGACGCGCTTCGTCCTGGATGGCGGCGCTCCAATCGGCCGGCAATGCGCTCGGCGCTCTAGCTGCGAGCTTCATCGCCGACGCGCGCGCGCTCGGCTCGGCCCTTGGGGCGCTGCTCCTGGTAACCTGCGCCGTCACCTCGGCCCACGCGCAGGGCCGGCCGCTACGCCGCGCCGCGCAGCGCGGGGAGCCTTTGCGCATCACCAGGCCGTTCCTCGACCTGTTCGTCTCTCGCGCGCTGATCTACGTCGGTTTTTACACGCTCTTGGGCTACTTGCTCTTCTACGTGCAGGGGGTGTTGCACGCCGGCGCGCTTGCCCACGCGCGCGAGCAGACCGGCATCCTGATCGTAAGCTTCACGCTGGTCGGCGCGCTCGGAGCGTGGTTGGCCGCGCGCCCGAGCGATCGGCTCGACAAGCGCATCGTTGCGAGTGCCGGAGCGGCGGCTTTCATCCTTGCGCTGGCGCTGCTTATCGGCGCAGGGGGGCTTGGCGCCGTGGTTGCCGCGACGTTGGTCGCAGGGCTGGGCTGGGGCGTCTTTCTGGTTGCGGACTGGGCGATCGCCTGCCGGGTGCTGCCGCCCGCGGCAATGGCTGCGGCGATGGGCATTTGGAACCTCGCGATCGCCCTGCCGCAGATCGTCGCGCCGGCGCTGACGACGTTCGTGCTCCAGCGTCTGGGCATAACCGCGGGCGCCGGGGCGCCGCGGCTCGCCTTCGGCTTGGCACTCGCCGAGACTCTCGTCGGGATCGCCTGGCTGTGGCGCCTCCCTCGCGCCGCGATAGGAGATTGACCGGTAGGCAGCAAAGCAACAAGTCCGTGCGTTCGCACGAGTATCCCCCGCCGGCTCCACGCAGCTCCGCTGCCCCTGTGGCATCGTGCGCCGGGGACCAGTTTTTGTTCTCAAGGAGGTATTCATGAAACGTCTGAGCACCGCGGCGCTCGCAGCGTTGATCGTAACGCTCTGCGGGTTGAGCGCGGTTGCCGCCCCGTTAACCGCGACGCAAGGAAACACTGGAAACAGCGTCGCGCAAGGGGGCGCAGCGCCGGCAGCGGATTTTGGATCTCCGCCGTCCGGCCAGATTCCGATTCTTTATAACGATCATCACGTCTACAGCAAACCCGACGTTCTCAAGCAAGGGCGCGTATTGGCGGCGCTCGTGAAAGGCGGGACGCTGCTGATTCCGTTGCGTTCGATGTTCGAGCAGATGGGCGCGACGGTCTCGTGGGACCCTGCAAGCAAGACCGC
>JASHOM010000213.1 GCA_030041115.1 Vulcanimicrobiota bacterium
GCCACGAACCCAGCGGCGAGTTGGTGCCGAGCACGTAAATGAGCATCAATCCCGAGGCAACGGGCGGAAACGCGAGCGGAAGGGCCAGCATGAAGATCGCCAGAGCCCGCAGACGCGCCGAGACGCGCGCTAGATAGTAGCCGGCCGGTACGCCGAGCAACGTTGCGACGAGCGTCGCTCCGGCGGAGGCGACGAACGAAACGCGCAGCGCATCCCCGCCCACTCGCGCGAACGTTCGCACCGCTTCGGCCGGCGGCATCGCTGCGACGACGGCTGCGACGGGCGCGATGACTGCGACGAGCAGCACGAGCACGGCGAGCAGGAAGAACGCTCCCGGCCACGGGCGCATCATGCAGGAAGCTTCACCCGGTCATCGCGCAAAGCGTGCTGGTGGGTGAGGCTCTGCTGAAGGTCGTCGTCATCGCGTTGGCGCTCGCGCTCGACGTGTTTGCAGTCGGCGTCGGCGTCGGGATTCGGGGCGTTTCGGGCCCGCAGCGGATTCGCATCGGCCTGGCCTTTGCCGGTGCCGAGGTCGGGATGAACGTCATCGGCGCTGGGCTCGGCCTGCTGGCGGGCCGCCTCATCGGCGGCGTCGCGGGGTATTTTGGGTTTGCCGCGCTGTTCGGCATCGGGCTGTACATGGTCCGCGAGAGCCGCGCCGACCTGCGCGACGCCAAACGGCTCGATCTCTCGAGCGGTCACGGGCTCTTCGTCGCCTCGCTAGCCATCAGCGTCGACTCGCTGGGGATCGGCTTTTCGATTCTCTACGTCGGCGTGCCGATGCCGGTTTCGTTGATCATCATCGCGCTCGTGTCGATTGCCTCGACGACGTTGGGCCTCACCATAGGAAGGTGGCTCGGAGCGCATGCCGAGCGGTACGCGGCGCTGATCGGCGGACTGATGCTGGCGTTCACCGGCGTGCTCTTTGCGGCACTCAAGGCGCTGCGTATCGGATAGCTGAACCTGGATCGGCGTGCGAGTCGGATTGGAGCTCCTCGAGCTTGCGCGAGCCGCCGGCGCTCGCGTGATCTTCGTGGTCGGCGTCGGGAGAGACGTCGGTAAGACCACGGCGTTGCGCGCGATCTACGCTGCGGCGTGCCGTTGCGAGATTTCCGCGGGCCTCGCATCGATCGGTCGCGACGGCGAGACGCTTCGCGGCGAAGCTCGCGGTAAGCCTCGGCTTTGGCTCGAGCCGCGGACGTCCTTCGTCACGGCGCGGGACGCGCTGCCGCGCACGCCCGCGGTCGAGATCTCGAAGCTTTCCTCCCTGCGCAGCCCGGCGGGCGAGCTGCTCTACGCGCGCGTCGTCTCGAGCGGGTTCTACGAGCTCGTCGGCGCACCGACCGCGTCCGGCGTCGCTGAAATCGTCGAGGAGCTCGGGACGAGCAGCGAGATGGTGATCGTCGACGGCGCCGTCGATCGCGTTGCTGCGCTGGCCGGTTCGGATGCCGCGATCGTCGTCGCGTGCGGAGCCGCCGCCGCGCCGACGCCGGCCGAGGCGGTCGACGAAATCGCTACGCTGGTTGCGCGACTGCGCGTTGCGCGCTTCGATCCGGCAGCCCCGGCGCTTTTTCTCGAGGGTGCGCTGACCGCCTCGGATGCCGCTGCGCTCATCGCCGCACGCGAAAGCCGTCAGATCGTGGTGCGCGATCCGACCCAAATAGCCGTGAGCGGGCGGGCCGGTGCACGGGCGCTCTCCGCGCTGCGCGTGCGCTGTCTGCGGCCGCTCCACGTCATCGCCGCGACGACCGCCGCGATCGGGCCGCAGCGAAGCTTCGAGCCGCGAACCTTCGCACGGGCCGTCGCCGTCGCCACGGCCTTACCGACGTTCGACGTCTACGCCGCCACCAGGGCCGCATGAAAGCGCCGTCGCTGCTCGACGACGCAACCGCGCGCGTCCTGGGTTTCGACTGGTTGACGAGCGCGACGGCGCCGGTTTCGCCCTATGGCGAGCCTCTCTTTGCGCAACTGCGACCTTTTGCGGCCGGGGAGGAAACGCAGGCCGCCGCGCGCGCGCAGGCGATCGCCGCATTCGCCGGAGCGTGCGATGCCGATGCGTTCGACACGTTGCGCGCGGCGCTGAACGACGTGCCCGATGTCAACGCGGGAGTCGCGCGCGCCGCGATGGGGGACGTCCTCGACGATCCGAGCTTTCTCGAGTTGCGCCGTTTCTGCGCGACGATCGAGCGCCTCGACGCAGTGCTCGGGGCGCGCGGCGTGGCCGTTCCGCTTTCAAACCGCGCGGTGCGTACGGTTGCGGACGCTTTGACGCCCGGGGGACGCGACGGGTCGGGCTTTTATCTTGCCGGCGAATTCGATCGCGCGCTCGACGCCGCCCGCGACCGGCTCGCGCGCGCCCAGGCAGAACTCGACGCCGCCCGCGGCCGGGAGAGCGAACGGGTCGCGCGCGAACTCGGACGCGACGAGATCGCCGGCGACGAGTTCATCGTCATGCGAACCGATCTGCACGCTCCGCTTCCGGCCGGCGTTCGCGTACTGCGCGAAGCCCCGACCTATGTGCTCTGTGCGCTCGAACTCGGCGAAGCGTCCTTCGCCGCACTCGCGCGTCGCGACGCCGCGGCCGACGAGGTCGGTGCCGCCGAAGCGCGCGTGCGGGAGCGCCTCTCCTCGATCGTTCGCGAACACGCTGCGGGGCTCGGCGCTGCAGCCGACGCGCTGGGGGAACTCGACGTGCTCGCCGGCGCGGCGCATTTTGCGAAGGTTTACGGTTGTACGGCTCCCGCGATAACGCCCGAGCCGGTGGTCGAGTTCGAAGCAGCGCGTTTCCTTCCGCTCGAAGTCGAGCTTGCGGCCGCGGGCCGCAGCTTTACTCCGCTCGATCTCGAGCTGCGCGACGTCGCCGTGTTGACGGGCCCGAACATGGGCGGCAAGAGCGTCTCGTTGCAGACGTGCGGATTCGTCGCTCTCTGCGCGGCATTCGGGCTGCCGGCGCCGGCGCGCCGGGCCCGCAGCGGAATATTCGAGCAAATTGCTTGGCTGGGAATGGGCCGGGAGCGCGAAGCCGACGGACTTCTCTCGTCGTTTGCGCGCGAGGTCGTCGAGCTCAAAGCGGTCTTGACGCGCAGCTCGCGCCGGTTGCTCGTATTGGCCGACGAGTTTGCCCGCACGACGACACCGCACGAAGGGAAGGCGCTGATGATCGCCCTTCTCGAGCGCTTGCGGAAGCTCCGAGCATGCGGCATGCTTGCAACGCATCTCGCCGGAATCGCGGCAGCGGCCGGCGTTGCCCATTTCGCGGTCCGAGGCTTGCGTGAAATCCCGCCGTGCGGTCCTGCGCAGGACGTCGACGCGGCGCTCGCGGCGCTGGCCGAAGCGATGGATTACCGGATTGCCGAAGTGGGCCCGGAGGATCAGCCGCGCGCCGATGCGATTGCGCTGACCGCGCTGCTCGGGGTCGATCGGGAGTTCGTCGACTCGGCCTATCGCGCGCTTTCGCAATGAACCGAAGCGCCGCGTTGCGAAAAGCCGCTTGAAAGTGGATCCGCTCATCATCACCTGCGCGCCCGTCGGCGCCGAAGTGCGTCCGGACCAAACGCCGTATCTCCCGTACACGCCACGGCTGCTCGGTGAGACGGCGCGAGCCGTGCGCGAGGCCGGAGCGTCGATCGTTCACGTGCACTGCCGCAACGACGACGGATCGAATACCCATAGCATCCGGCGTTTTCGTGAAGCGTACGACGCGATACGCGCGCAGAGCGATCTCATCGTCCAATTTTCGACCGGCGGTGCGATCGGGATGACGCCCGAGGAGCGATCCGGCGTGCTCGAGCTGCGGCCCGAGATGGCCACGCTGACCTGCGGCAGCGTGAACTTCGGCGACGACATCTTCGAGAACAGTTTCCCGATCATGCGCGGCATTCTCAAGAAGATGAAGGAGTTCGGCGTGCGCCCCGAGCTGGAAATCTTCGACAAGGGACATATTTCGAATGCCCGGCGGCTCGCGCGCGAGCGATTGCTCAGCCTGCCGCAACATGTCGATCTCGTGCTGGGCGTCCCCGGAGGGCTCGACGCGACCGTGCAAAATCTCGCCGATCTCGTCGACGACCTTCCGGCGGGGTGCAGCTGGTCGGTCGCGGGAATCGGACGCCAACAGCTTGCCATGGCGATGGCGGCGATCGCCATGGGCGGCCACGTGCGCGTCGGCTTGGAGGATAATCTCTACTATGCCCGCGGGCGGTTGGCTCGCAACGAGGAGCTCGTCGCGCGGGTCGCCCGCATTGCGCAGGAAGCGGGCCGGCCGGTCGCGACGCCGGAGCAGGCGCGCAAGCTCCTGGGCCTTACGCCGCTCGGCGCGGGGGGAGACGGCGCTTAACGTCCAATAACGGCGCCGACATTGCTCACATACGTCGTGCGCCGGACGCTTCAAGCGATTCCGCTGCTGTTGGCTATCTCGATCATCCTCTACGGGATCCTCTACAACATGCCCGGGGGACCGCTCGCGCCCTATTTGCAGAACCCGCACATCACGGCGGCCGACATCGCGCGCCTGAAACACAACCTCGGAATGGACCAGCCCGTCCCGATTCAGTATCTGAAATGGCTCGGGCACATCCTGACCGGCGACATGGGTTACTCCACCAGCAATTCCGAGCCGGTTTTCCAGGCGCTGATCGAGCGCTTTCCCGCCACAGTCGAGCTCATGGGTGCGTCGCTGCTGATTTCGATCCTCATCGGCATCAGCGCCGGAATCATCTCGGCGGTGTACCGTTACTCGCTGCTGGATTATGCGATCACGACGCTGGCCTTCTTTGGTCAGTCGATGCCGGTCTTTTGGTTCGCGCTCATGATGCAACTGGCATTCGCGGTGCACGGCATTCCTCTGCCGTTCGGCTACCAGATCCAGCTTCCGTCGGCCGGCATTTCGAGTGGCGACACCTTCGATTTCGGCGACCGGATCGAGCACCTGATACTGCCCGCGACGGTCCTGTCGCTCTTGAACATCGCGCTCTTTAGCCGCTTCATGCGCTCGTCGCTGCTCGAAGTGCTCGGAACCGACTACATGCGAACGGCCGCGGCGAAGGGGCTGGCCTTTCGCACGATTCTCTTCAAGCATGGGCTAAAGAATGCACTCATTCCGGTCGTGACCATCATTGCGCTCTCGCTCCCCAGCCTGCTGGCGGGAGCGATCATCACCGAAACGATCTTTGCGTGGCCGGGCATGGGCCGGCTCTTCATCAACGCACTGAACCAGAGCGATCTTGCGCTGCTGATGGGCTATCTGCTGCTCGTGGCCTTCCTCGTCGTCTTTTCCAACCTCTTTGCCGACGTCGTCTACGCATGGCTCGATCCGCGCGTGAAGTACGACTGAGGGCTGACGATGGCAGCGCCTAGCCTTCCGCTTCCCGGCAACACGGTCATCGAGGAGGAGCTCCACCTCTCCAAAGTCACGTTTTGGACGCGCCTGCGCCGGCACAAGCTTGCCGTCGCGGGACTCGTCGTGCTCGCGCTGATGGTGTTGGCCGCGGCGTTAGCCAAGCAGCTCGCGCCCTTCGATCCCAACGCCATCGACGAGGTGCACTGGCAGGGAATGCCGTTGCCGCCGTGCTTCCAAGACGCCTCGCTCTGCGGCGGCCATCCGCTCGGAACCGACGAAGTCGGGCGCGATTTGCTTTCGCGCCTGCTCTTCGGCGCCCGCATTTCTTTGACGGTCGGCCTCTTCGCCGTGCTCATGGAGGTGCTGATCGGCACGACGCTGGGCGCGATCGCCGGATACTACGGAGGATGGGTCGATTATGCGCTGATGCGGCTCACCGACGTCTTTCTCTCGATTCCGCTCCTGCCGCTGTTGCTCGTGCTGACGGCGATCGTCGCGGCGAGCTCGACGAAAGCTGCGTTGAGCTTCGGCGTGATCGTCATCATCATCGGGGCGCTGTCCTGGCCGACGGTCGCCCGCCTCGTACGTGCGTCCTTCTTGAGTTTGCGCGAGCGCGAGTTCGCCGAAGCGGCGCGGGCCGTCGGCAACAACGACGGCCGCATCATCTTCCGCCATCTGCTCCCCAATGCGGTCGCACCGATCGTCGTTCAGGCGACGCTCGACGTCGCGAACGTCATCATCGTCGAGTCGACGCTCTCGTTCCTCGGCCTGGGCATTCAGCCGCCGACCGCCTCCTGGGGCAACATGCTCGCGAACGCGCAGGCAAATCTCTCAGTAGCCTGGTGGGCCGCGGTCTTTCCCGGCCTGTGCATCCTGATCACCGTGTTGGCCATCAACTACATCGGCGACGGCCTGCGCGACGCTCTCGACCCCAACATGGGCTGACGCGCCCGTCACGCCCGGTCCCTCGGCTCGCGTCATCCTAAGCGGACCCGGAGGGCGACTAGCGAAGCCCATTCGACCCTCCGTGCGCAAGTGGCGGAATTGGTAGACGCACTAGCTTGAGGGGCTGGCGGAGGCAACTCCGTGGAGGTTCGAGTCCTTACTTACGGGGGTGCGCGAAACGGGCGCAAGTGGCGGAATTGGTAGACGCACCAGCTTGAGGGGCTGGCGGAGGCAACTCCGTGGAGGTTCGAGTCCTCTCTTGCGCAGAATGCGAAAACGCCCGCAGAAGTAAGGGACTGCGGGCGTCGTTTCAACCGGGACGTTCCGGAGCAAACGGAACGGGCGACCCCGGGCGACAGGATTACAAGCATTCCACTGCGTTCGTCCCATCTCAACCACCCGCACTGAGAAAACCGCCCCAGCACGGTTGGTAGTTCAATCAGCTTCGTGGTTAGGTAGCCGTATCGCTCTCGTTGCGCCACGCCGCGAGCGCTGCGGGAATCGCAATAGCGAGCTTCTTCTTGAGCCGAGTACAGGCGTTATCGACCGCCTTCTCGCTGCACCCAATCCGCTCCGCAATCTCGCGATACGAAAATTCTTGAAGGTACCAGAACAGGGCATTAGACTCTAGCGAAGGTCCTTCAGCGCATGCTTCTGCATGCGACGCCGTTGGAGCGGTACGTAATCGTTCACAAGTATCGGATTCGGTCATCTGGCTGGTATCCGATGGCTGAGGTCCCGGGGCACCCGCGAATGCTCATGATGAGAGATGGCGAGATGTTTGCGGCACCTCCGGATTTCCACCTACGCTCGGACCCAAAGACCGCACGGGTTCGGCCTGACAGCGATACATGTAGCAATCCGAACCAGTGGAACGGCGACGTGCCTCCATCGTGTGACAACAACGGGGCTTTTGCACGCCAATACACAGGACCGAGTAATGACTACCTTGAAGCCGGAGAGCTAGTCCTTCCCGCGAGCAATCCCTATATGCCCATCAACTCACCTAACGGCGATATGGGATACATTTACATTGAGGGCTGGCCGGGCGCGGGGACGAGTGACTCGGAAGGGGGCTTCATCTACAGCGCAACGTACAACAACTACGCTCCTTACGAGGCGGTACCCGGTCAAAGCGTGCCATGGTATGGGACCGACCGCCTTTCCGCGGGTTCGGCCGTGGATATGGTATTTTTCGCAGAGTGTCCTGGGGAAACGTCGGATACTGCTTGCGCAACCATACTGGCTTACAACGAGAGCGGCGGCTACATAGCTGAGAACACGTTCCCCGACCCTGGCTGGGTGAACGCCTGTTGCATCTTCGCGACGATGACTACCATTGGGCAGAAGCCAAAGAATGTATTCAACGACGGTTCCGAGTTTGGACCTATTGGTTGGGGTGATGTGTATATCTGCGTCAATGCTTATGGTTGCGTCTATCCGCCGTTCCCAACGGGAACTCAGCTGTGGCCAGACAACACGACCAAGGTGATAATTGTGCCATCGCTCACTGCGGGTACTACGCTGCAGACAATTGACCTACATTCTTAGCCCCCTCGCTATGTTCGCCACTATCGTGCTCAATCTAGTGATTGCCGCTCCAGGGGCACGAACGGCAATGCCACCACTGGCGTCGGCTCCTTCGCTGGTGGGCCAATCATCGGAGTCCCTCTGCTCCTCCGCGACCAGTCCGCCTCAAGGCAAAACACTCTGGAACGTCGCCGACAATCTCTTCGAGCAAGGGCGGGACGTTGCCGCAGCCCGCTCATATTATCAGCTATTCCGTTGCGGTCAATGGAGCCCAATTAACCCCTTAGTGAGCGACAAGAATCAACTTGTCCCGTTTGATACAGCGCTGCGACAGGCCACTGCGGGTAACTTTGCCCTGGCTGCCTCGGACCTACAGCATATCTTGAAGGTCCTCCCCGAATTCGGAGAAGCACGACTTTTGATGGGCGTGTTTCAGTGGGCAGCGGGCATGCATGCCGAAGCAAGAGCGACGTGGCGAGCAACGATTACGGCCCCCTACTTTACTTTGCCCCCGGACTTTGACCAGATTCCGTACGTCGTCACTGAAGCCAAGAAGTTTTTGCGCTGGTCATCCGCGCACTGAGAGAAGCGTGGACTGACACCGGGCGAGGCGACCCTCCGCAACCCTAGTCGGCGTGACGGCCGACGGCCATCAGGCAGCAGGACGCTCCTCCCTATCAGTCTCGGTGCGAGAGTGCTATGATCCGACCAAAGGAGCCGTGGCTCGGTCTTAAGACCGCCGCAAATGCGCTCGTGCCACGGAGGCAGACATTGGCGAAGAAAGACTACTCAACGCCCGACCAGGGCCGCGTCAAATTCCGCGTCATCGAGTTTGAAGTCGAAGGCGCGAACGCAACGCTTACCGAGGGCATGCGCAATATCGCAGCCGCAATCCAGCGTGCTTCGCTCGGCGGGCGCGAGCGTAATACTGATTAGCCTTGTCCCGTTTGTTCGCGTTCTCTTGGGCTGCGGTCGCGAGCTTGACCGAGGTGATGAGTTGAGCCATCACGTCGTCCTGGCGTTCCTCTCCGCCTTCGCGGGTGAACAGCCGGACGCCCAACTCTTGTAGCTCGTACAGCGCCATTTGCATCTCGCCGAGGTTCGAGCCGCGTCCGATGCGGTCAATCC
>JASHOM010000214.1 GCA_030041115.1 Vulcanimicrobiota bacterium
TCGCGCCGCGCTTCCCGGCGTCGGCAACGAACTGCAGCAGGTCGACTTGCCGGCGGGCCTCTTCTCGACCCCGGCCGTGTGGACGGATCCGTCGGGCAACGCCTGGATTTTCATGGGATTCTCCGACGTCGTCGAAGCATTCCGTTTAGAAACGAACTCGTCGGGCGTGAGTCAGCTCGTTGGAATCTGGCAATCGAGCCCGGGGTCGACGGGCGGGGAAGGCACTTCGCCCGTCGTCGCCGACGGCATCGTCTTCGTCGCCTTCGACGGTGCGATCGTCGCGCTCGATGCGACCACCGGCAAGTTGCTGTGGAGCAGTTCGAACTACAGCAAATCGATCGGTTCCGTCCACTGGCAAAGCCCGATCGTCGTGAACGGCTCGGTCTACTGCTCCGACGAGAACGGCAACCTCACGGCTTTCTCGCTGAGTTCGCCGGCCGCTCGATTCCGCAGGTATTAAGCAACCGCACGGTCTCTCCAAGGGAAACCTTCGCCGCGGTGAAACGCTTCACACCAGCTCGAGGAGGAGCGTTCTAAAATGGCGGAACTCCGTTTGCGTCGTTCTCTTTTCGTTGGGTGGGCTGCCGCCGTGCTCGCGGCGTGTTCGCAAGGCTCGCTGCCGTACATGCAGGGCGGCAGTCCGTTACGAACGCTCGACTCGACCGGCGCCGGGAAGATCAAACACATCGTCTACATCATCCAAGAGAATCGCAGCTTCGACAACATGTTTCAAGGTTACCCGAAGGCAAACACCGTTGCCAGCGGCAAGATTTCCAACGGCCAGACCGTCGAACTGCAACCGGTCAGCCTGGCGGCGTATTACGTCATCGATCACTCGGCGTCTGCCATGTTCGCCGCCTGCAACGGAACCGGCAAACTACCCGGCACGGATTGCCGGATGGATGGGTTCAATCGAGAAGCGACCAGCGGCGGACCGTCCAACGTCAAATATCCCGAGTACGTCTACGTTCCGCACACCGAATCCAAGCCGTATTTCGACATGGCGCACGAAGGCGTGCTCGCCGATAATATGTTTCAGTCGCAGATCGACGAAAGCTTCGTAGCGCACCAATACGCCATCGCGGCGCAGGCGGACTGGGCGGTTGACTTGCCGTACAGCTTTTACTGGGGGTGCGAACGCTCCGGCATCGACGTTGCGACCATAACTACCGAGCGGACGTACGGTAAGCCCGAGCTCGCATGCTTCGATTACGAAACCTTGGGCGACGAGATGGACAAGGCGAACCTCCCGTGGCGATTCTATGCCAGCCGGTACGGCAGCAACTCCAGCGGCGACGGAGGAACGTGGTCGAGCTACCAGGCCGTCAAACACATTTATCACGGACCCGACTGGAAGAAAGACGTCATTTCGCCGAATTGGAAATTCATCACCGACGTCCGCAACGGCGAGCTTGCCGACTTCACGTGGATCACCCCGGTGTGCGACGACTCCGATCACGTCAACTGCCCCAACGGCTACGGCCCGTCATGGGTCTCCGCGCTCGTCAACGCGGTGGGCAAGAGCAAGTTCTGGAAATCGACCGCGATATTCATCCAGTGGGACGACTGGGGCGGCCTTTACGACCACGTTCCGCCGCCCTACGAGGATCGCGACAGCCTCGGCTTCCGCGTCCCGCTGATCATCGTATCGCCGTACGCCAGGCGCGGGCGCGTTTCGCACGTTCAGTTCGAAACCGCAAGCGTGCTGCGCTTCGCCGAGGACCTTTGGGGTCTCAACCATATGGCCGCCGCCGACAAGCGCGCGAACTCGCCGGCGGACGATTGTTTCGACTTCTCGCAAACTCCGTTGAAGTTCATCCCCATCAAGGCGCCGTTGCCGCCGAAGTTCTTCATGCACCAATTCCCCGACGATTACTTCGCCCCGGACTACGAATGAAGCATTGGGAGTCGTGCTAAGCGCTCGATGGGCAACGCCTCCGCGAGCTGCCGGCGTTGTCTCCGATCGAGCGGCGCATGCGGCGGCATCGCTCGCTCCCAGGCCGGATCGCCGCGCAGGATCGCGCTGAGGCGGCGCACCGCGGGAACGAACGGCACGCCGTCGCGCGTGACGCGATCGAGCGTTGCGCGCAGCCGCGCGAGCTCGCCGGCTTCCTCGGTCTCGCCGTGGGCGTAGACGCGCCGCGCGAGTTCCGGCCAAAGCGCGACGCTTCCCGAGATGCATCCGGCCGCGCCGCGATCGATTGCCGCAAGCAGGTCGATTTCCGAGCCGGGGAAGACGAGCAGATCGGGATGACGCTCGATGATCTCGGCTTGGAGTTGCGCGTCGTTCGAACTGTCTTTGAGGCCCGCGATCGTTTCGGGAAATCGATCGAGCAGCCGATCGACCAGATCGGGGTGAAACGTGATGCCGCTCATCCGCGGAAAGTTGTAGAGCAAGACGCTTCGCCGCGGCGGGTCCGCCGATCGGAAGAGAGCGTCGAAGAAGCGGAGGATGCCGTCGTCGGAGACGTCGCGATAAAAGAACGGCGGCATGATCAGCGCGGCGGCGAAGCCGCAAGCAAAGACGACGCGCGTCAGACGAACGGCGTCGCCTACGGAGGCGGCGCCGGTGCCGGCGATCAGTCGATCCGGCGGCAGCGCGCCGGACGCCAGAGCTTCCATCAAGGCGGCTCGCTGGCCGGCGCTAAACGACATGGCTTCGCCCGTCGTTCCGAGCACGTTGATTCCATCGCAGCCGCGCTCGAGCAGCTCGCGATAGTACGAAACCGCGCGGGTCGAGTCGGCGGCGAGGTTGCCGTCGACCGGCGTGACCACCGCGGCCCAAATGCCTTTGCGCATCATGATGACGAATTCGGGAAAAAGGCGCCTTTGATGAAAAACGCAAGGTTGGCCGGGCGTTCGGCCAGCCGGCGCATGAGATACGGAAACCAGTACTCGCCGTAAGGTATCGAAAGTCGAACTCGATACCCGCGTTCGAGCATTCGGCGCGCGAGCGGAGTCGAGATGCCGTAGAGCATCTGAAACTCGAATCGGCCGCGCCGTGCCAAGCCCCGGTCCGCGGCGAAGCGTGCGACGTGCTCGATGATTCGCGGATCGTGGGTAGCGATGGCGGTGTACCCGTCGTGCGAGAGCGCCAGCTCGGCGAGCGCGAGGTAACTCTCGTCGACGTCGCGCTTGCGTGGATGAGCCCGCTCGGGCGGTTCGAGATATGCGCCTTTCACGATGCGTACGTTCGGTGCGAGCGCAAGCATCGCGCTAAGGTCCGATTGACTGCGATAGAGGTAGGATTGCAGCACGAAACCGACGTTCGCGTGCATCTCGCGCAGCCGGCGGTAGATCGCAAGCGTTCGATCGACGTAGCACGACTGTTCCATGTCCATGCGGACGGCCGTGCCGGCTTCCTCGGCCGCTGCGGCAATTCGGGCGGCGTTCTCAAAGGCGAGCTCGGCGTCGATGTCGAGGCCGACGTGGGTGAGTTTGAATGCCACGTTGGCTTCGAGACCTTCCGCCGCAAAGGCACGAAGCAGCTCGCAGTATTCCCGCGTAACCGCCTGCGTCTCGCCGCGGTCGCGCACGCTTTCACCCAAGAGGGTTGCAGCTACGGCGAAGCCTTGCGCATTCGCGGCGCGCGCGACCGGCAGGAATTGTGCGACGCTCTCGCCGGCGACGAAACGCCGCGCGCCCAATCGCATGCCGTAACGAGTGACCGCGCGACGAACGAGCACGTTATCGGCGGCTGCGAGAATGCCGGCGCGTAGCGGCCGATCGAGCATGGATCCCACGCCGGCGGTATTCGTCGGGCGATAGGAAGCGACTGCAACGGCGGGAAGGCCGCAGGGTGCGGATCCCGTGGGTGCTCGTCGCCGCGATCCTCGGCTCGGCGATGACCTTCATCGACAGCACCGCCGTCAACGTTTCGCTCCCGGTGATCCAGCACGAGCTCCACACGACTGCCGGCCAAACCCAGTGGATCATCGAGGGGTACGCCCTCTTTCTTTCAGCCTTGATCCTGCTAGGGGGAGCGCTTGGCGATCTGTATGGGCGCAAGCTCGTTTTCGGCGCCGGCATCGCCATTTTCGCGCTCGCCTCGCTCGCTTGCGCATTCGCGGGCGACGTGTCGACGCTGATCGCGGCGCGTTGCGTCCAAGGGATCGGCGGTGCGCTCTCGACACCCGGCAGTCTGGCCTTGATCAGCGCTGCATACAAGGAACGGGACCGCGGACGAGCGATCGGCCTATGGTCGGGATTCTCCGCGCTCACTTCGGCGGCCGGCCCGATCATCGGCGGATGGCTGACGCAGAGCTTTTCCTGGCGCTACGTCTTCGTCATCAACGTGCCCATCGCGATCGCCGTCGTGTTGGTTCTCGTCAGCCGCGTACCCGAGAGCCGTGACGACTCGGCCGTTCGCCGGATCGACGTCATCGGTGCGACGCTCGCGACGGCCGGCCTGGGCTTACTCGTGTACGGCTTGATCGGGATGAACGGCGGACGCCCCGGCATGCCCGCACTCGTTTGCCTCGTGACGGGAATCGCCGCGCTGGCGGCGTTCGTTCCTTTCGAATGCCGTACGCCCGATCCCATGCTGCGCTACGATCTCTTTGCGTCGCGAGCCTTCAGCGTCGCGAACCTCTACACGTTCCTGCTCTACACCGCGCTCGGCGGCAGTCTCTATTTCGTGCCGTTCGTTCTGATCAACGTCCACCACTACACGCCGACGGCAGCCGGTGCCGCGCTGCTTCCCTTCGTCTTCATCATGGTCGTGGCATCGCGTTGGTCGGGAGGCCTCGTAGCCCGCATCGGTCCGCGCACGCCGCTGCTCGCCGGAGCGTTGCTCGCCGGCGTCGGGTTCTTCGCTTATGCCCTGCCGGGAGTCGGCGGATCGTATTGGACGACGTTTTTCCCCGCGGCAACGATCCTCGGTTTGGGCGGCGCTCTCTTCGTCGCGCCCCTCACGACGACCGTCATGGATTCGGTACGCGTCCAGCATTCAGGCGTCGCGTCGGGCTTGAACAATGCCGTCGCCCGCACCGCCGGACTGCTCGGCGTCGCCGTCCTCGGCATCGTCGTCACGACCGCGCCCTCGTACCTGCGCGGGTTCCGCGGCGCAATGGTCGCGTCGGCGCTGCTCTCCCTCGCTGCGGCTGCCGTCGCCGCACGAGGACTCGCTTCGAGGGCACGTTTGCCGGCACAGGAAACGACCGGCGATTGACGCGCCGCCACGCGGGAACGCGGCACGCGATGGCCTAAGGAGCCAAAGCTGCTTTGGAGGTCGGAATGAGGCTACACAATTGCTTCGCGCAGTTTGCAATCGCAGTCGCTGCGGTGACTCTTGCGTCATGCTCGAGCGGAGGAACCGAGTCGACGGGCGGGGGCACGGTTCCGGGAGATATTTCCGCGCTCTCGGGAAGCGGCCCATCCGGTTACATCCAGCACATCATCGTCGTCGTGCAAGAGAACCGCAGCTTTGACGATTTCTTCGCTACCTTTCCGGGAGCCGACGGCGCTACCGAGGGGCTCATGAAGAACGGCAGCGGTTATCGCATATACGTCCAGCTCCAGGAAGTCAACTTGGCGGAGCCCTGCGACTTCGATCACGGGTACCAGGGATTTCTCAAGGATTACGACGGCGGTTACATGGACGGATTCGCGGTGACCGGCGACGGCTGCAAGGGAAACTTCACCGCCCCGTATCAGTACGTCTATCCGGCGCAGATTGCGCCGTACTGGAGCATGGCGACGGATTACGTGCTCGGCGACCATATGTTCCAGACGCAAGGCAGCGGCAGCTTCACGGCACACCAAGACCTCATCGCCGGCGGCACGATGCTGAACAAAAAAGAAACGATCAGCATCGTCAACACGCCGACGCACACGCCGTGGGGTTGCGACGCACCGAAGGGGACGAAGACCGACGAGCTTCGGTCGAAGGGTTCGGTGCTGCGACTATTGCTGGGACGCGGCCCGTTTCCGTGCTTCAAGTACGACACGCTGCGCGATCTCCTCGACGCCCAGGGCGTTTCCTGGAAATACTATTCGCCGCCCGTGAAAGGCGGTCAGGGCGCGCTATGGAACGGCTTCGACGCCATCAAGGCCGTGCGCTACAGCTCCGAGTGGGGCACGAACGTTACCGACTCCGACACGCAAATTTTTAGCGACATCTCGTACGGCCAGCTTCCCGCCGTTTCGTGGGTGATCCCGGATCGGGAAAATTCCGATCATCCCGGCAAGGGCAGCGATACCGGTCCGTCATGGGTCGCGAGCATCGTCAACGCGATCGGCGAGAGTTCGTACTGGCAGACCAGTGCGATCATCGTCGTTTGGGACGACTGGGGCGGCTTTTACGACAACATGCAGCCGCCGTTCTTTGACGACTGGGGCGGCTTGGGGTTCCGCGTCCCGCTGCTCGTCATCTCGCCCTACGCCCGCGAAGCCTATCAGAGCGAACCCGGCTACGTCTCTCACACGCAGTACGAGTTCGGCAGCATCCTGAAGTTCATCGAACAAACGTTCAACCTCGGCAGCTTGGGCAAGACGGACGAGCGCGCGACGAGCATTCTCGACTGCTTCGACTTCACGCAAGGGCCGCGCCAGTTCATCGAAATTCCGTCGAGTTACTCGCGCAGCTACTTCCTGCACCAGCGCCCCTCATATCAACCGGTCGACACGGAATAAATCGGGACAGCCGCGCGGGGGACGCTACTGGGCGCACGGTCGCCCGGCCACCTTTTGGCCGGCGTCCCAGGGTGCCACTCACGCGCACCGAAAAGGGACGGCCTCTTATGATGAGGGTTTATGCGGTCTTCGCCGCCGCCGCGTGGCTCGCGGGATGCGGCGGCTCGCTACCGGATGCGTTCGCCGGCAACGCGCCGCCGGACGCGGTTTCGCGCGCATCGGCCAAAGCGCAGAACCTTTTGTACGTATCCGACGTCGGGACCGACGACGTCTACGTTTATTCCTATCCGCAGGGGAAGCTCGTGGAAACGCTGACCGGTTTTCATTCGCCGGTGCGTGTCTGTTCCGACGGGTCCGGCAACGTGTACGTAACGAACACCAACGCGCAGACGATTCTCGAGTACGCGCACGGCGGTAAGAATCCGATCGCGACCTTTGCCGACCCGGGCTTCGAGCCCGTCGACTGCTCGGTCGATCCGAAGACCGGCACGCTGGCCGTCACGAACTACGGACCGTCGGGATCGAACACCGGCAGCTTGGCGCTTTTCCCCAAAAGCGCGGAAGCAGCGAAGATCGTACACGTGCCGAACTTTCAGGGTTACCTCTTCTGCGCCTACGACACCGCCGGGAACCTCTATCTCGAGGGTCTGAACTACTCGTACGGTTTGATCTTCGCCGAACTGCCGGCAGGCAAGCAAAAGTTCGCGAGCATCGTTTTGAAGCAGCTCTTCCCAGGGTGGGGCGGAATAGAGTGGGACGGTCAATATCTTGCCGTAGGCGACGGAATCTCGACGATCTACGATTTTGCCATCAAAGGCAGAAAGGGCGCCGAAGTTCGCACGATTACGTTGAAGCGCGCCATCAACGTCGTCCAGTTTTGGCTGCAAGGTTCGACGTTGATCGCACCGAACGGCCCCAACGGCGCAAAACACGAAGTCGGATTCTGGAAGTATCCCGGCGGCGGCGATCCCACCAGGACGATCGGCGGGTTACAGCATCCCAGCGGCGCGACGATCAGCGTCGCGCCCTGATGCGCGGTGCAGCTCGCGCGCAGGCAGCCTCGAAGCATGCCGTGAGGGCGGCCGGATCGCGCTCGACTTTCCCGCGTTGTCCGCGCAGGTTCGACACGCTCCCGAGCTCAAGGAAGTCTGACGACTCCTAGGAGCCTGTAGGGCTCCTAGCCGGCCGTAAATCCGCTAACGCGAGGCTTTGATCAGCTTCAGCTCGACGAGGTCGTTGCTGTAGACGCTGCGCTGCGGCAAGTGCGTGCGGGTCTCGCGAACGACGACGGGGAGCCCCGCGGCCGGATCGTAGGCGATGCGCTCTTTCGAGCTTGCCTTCAGGTAGCGCCCGCCCTGCTGCGCATAGCTGCCGTCGGACTCGATCAAAATGGTTCTCGGCTTACTGTTTGCAATCGGCCCTTTTCCTTGCAACGTTGCAACGTAGTTCCAAGTCGAGAGCTGACCTGCAAACCCTGAAGCGCCCGGAAGAATCGCCGCCTTGATGGATAGGCGTTGCTTCCAGCCGGACGTGCCGCTCGCCGAGAGTGCGCCGAAATATTTGCTGCCGAGCAACGGAAAGATCGTTAGCTGGATCGGCGATATGGCATAGGGGGCTTGCGAGCAGTCCACAGTGCCGTCGGCGTAGACCTCGCAGGTGTTCGTCGCGCGCGGCCGCGCGGTGTTCCACCAATAATCGGTTCCGCTCACGATGAGCCCACCGTCCGGGGCGGCGCCCTTGATGACGATGGTCGTGGTCCCGGTTCCGTTCCCGGAGCTTGCGACCGGAGTGTTGTAACCGAACTCGTAGACGAGATGGCGAGCCGGCGGCGAGGCCGTCGCGACGGCTTGCGCGCTTAGACCGGCGAGCACGACCAATGCTCCGATCACTTTCATGTTTTTCTCCCCTCCTCTAACCGGGCGGGCGTTCGCCATCGGTTCGCTGCGCAACTGCTTGCCTAATCGTGCAGGATCGCCAATGCCCGTTCGACGTCGGCGATCAGATCGGCGGTCGATTCGAGGCCGACGCTAAAGCGCACGAGCCGGTGATCGTAGGCGGGACGGCCCGGCCGCGAACCGATCGTATACGCAACGGCAAGACTGGTCGTTCCGGCCCAACTGTAGCCCACCTCGAAAAGCTCCAGCGCGTCGACGAAGTCGAAAACCTGCCGGCGCGACACGCCCGGCGCGAGCACGATCGAAAAGACGCCCGAAGAGCCGGTGAAATCGCGCCGCCAGAAACGATGACCGGGGCACGACGCCAGCGCCGGATGGAGGACGACCTCGACTTCAGGACGCTCCGCAAGCCACCGTGCCAGCTCCAGTGCCGACTCTTCAACGGCGCTCAGCCGCACACCGAGCGTTTGCAGACCGCGTAACGCCAAGCTGCAATCGTCGGGCGAGACCGCACAGCCGAGTACCTGACGCGCCGCACCGAGGCGCTCGTAAAGCGCCTCCTCCCGAACGGTGACCGACCCGAGCAACAGGTCGCTATGACCACCGACATACTTCGTGATCGCCTGCATTGCGACGTCGACGCCGTGCGCGAACGCATCGAAGAGAATTCCCGCCGCCCAGGTATTGTCGAGAACGACGCGCACGTCGTGCGCGTGCGCCGCTGCGGCGATGGCGGGCACGTCCTGCACTTCCATCGTGACCGATCCGGGGCTCTCGGTCCAGATCAAACGGGTATTTTTTCGAATCAGCTCCTCGATTGCGGCACCGGCGAGCGGATCGTAGAACGTCGCACTGACCCCGAACTTAGAAAGCAGCGACGTCGTCAGCACTCGGTTGGGGCGATAGACGCTGAGCGGCACGAGAACGTGATCGCCGGCTTGCAGGAACGCCAGGTCGATCAGCGCGATGGCGGCTTGGCCGCCCGGCGCAAGGATCGTGTGGCGGCCGCCCTCGAGCTCGCGAATGCGCGCGGCGAGCTCGAGGGTGGTCGGCGTGCCGTAAAGCCCGTAGGTGTAGCCGGCGCGCTCCTGATCCCATTCGTCGGTCACCTCGGCGGCCGACGAAAAAAGCGTGGTCGAGCCGCGATAGACCGGCGTTGCGAGCGACCGATACCCTTGCGGTGCGCGGGCGTCGGGGTGGACGAGCCGCGTTTGCCACGTCTTGTTCATGGGCGGCGTTTTCAACGCGCGGCGCGAAGATGCCGGTGTGAAGTGTTATTTCTTGCGACACGGGATCGCGGTCGAGCCGGAGTCATGGAGCGGCGACGACGCCGACCGTCCGCTCACGCGCAAAGGACGCGCGCGGATGGAGCGCGAGGCGAAGGCGCTCGCTCGGCTCTCGCTCAACGTGGACTTGATCGTCACGAGCCCGCTGCTTCGCGCGAAGCAGACGGCGAAAATCGTTGCCAGGCGCTTGGAGATGCGAGCAAAGGTCCTCGAAGATTCGCGCCTGGCCGGCGGCTTCGGCATCGAGCCGCTTGGTGCAATCCTGCGCGCTCACGCCGATGCCGGCGCGATCATGCTCGTCGGGCACGAACCCTCGATGAGCATCACCATCGGCCACGCGATCGGTGCGGCAAGCGTCGAACTCAAAAAGGCCGCGCTCGCCGGCCTCGACGTTCGCGTCCCCGGCACGATCGGCACGCTCTTTTGCTTGATTCCGCCGAAGGTGCTCGTGAAACTAGGAAAGACGGACCCGCCGTAGCGAGCCCGTCCTTCTCGTGAGTATCCGGTTATCGAGCCGGTTCTATTTCTTGTGCTTCTTCACTTTGCCGGTGATGGCTGCACCGATCGGTTCCGAGAGACCGCTCGTAACGTACGCGGTCGGCTTGCCGCCCGCAGGGAAGCCCCACGTGTTGGCACTCGTGCTGGCCGAGCCGCAATACTCGTAATCGCCGCCGCCCAGTGTATTGTCGCTCGAGTTCAGATAGCCCTGAACCATGTCGCAGACGCTTCCGCCATCGTAGTTCTCGAGCGTCGTCGTCTTGGTGATCGAGCCGCTGGTGGAGTTCGAAAGAGAGACCGTATACACGCACGCCGCTTCGGTGTCGCCGCATAGTTGATCGCCAACCTCGAGCGTGCCGGTTGCGGTATCCCATTGCGTCATGCCCGGGAAGTAAACCGTGCCACCGCTCAAAGTGATCGTGTGCGCCGAGCTGCTGCCCGAGGCCGCACCGGAGAGAATGAAGTCGTCGTCCGAATTCTTGCCGTCCGTGTAAAGGTTACCCTTATTGTCGTAGCCCACGAAGTAATAGTAGTACTGAGACGGGTTGGTAACGCCGCTCGGTGAGCCGGACGCGTTCTTGTAAACGAGAACTTCGCCGGCCCCGCTCGTATTGAAGATGTTCGTGACGGCGAGGTTGCCCGTGGTCGGGTCGACCGCGCATCCAACCGGATAGCCCGTCGGGTCACTCAAGGTGCTGATCGGGCTCGTTCCACCCGGTGCGAACTCTTCGACGTTTTCGTCGCCCGTATTGGCGACCCACACGTCACCTTTGCTGTTTGCGCACATGCCCTGCGGCTCGCTGAAGCCGGTGATCGTTCCGCTGAGCTTCATCGACGGCAGGCTGTAGACGTACACGTCGTCCGTGCCGGAATCCGAGATCCACAGCGACGCTTTGGCTTTCTTCTTCTTCTTGTCCGGGGACATCCACGACCGGCCGCTATCGGGACGGACCGCGGCGAGGCTCTTCACGGCCGTGAGCGTTCCGGACAAATGCATGCTCGTTTGATTTGGACCCGACGCGACCGGGCCCAACGCCGATCCTGACCCGCCGCTGCTACAAGCGGCAAGCATCGCAGCGGCTGCCGAAGCACCGGCTGCGTACTTGACCAGATCAACTAATTTCATTACTAGTCGATTCCTTTCCTGAACGTTATTTGTTTGGGTCATCTCCAATAGAACGGGATTGTTCTCGAGAAAACACACCTGGGCAACGCATGGCACGACGTCGTGTCGCGCCGCTCCGTTCGTAACTCGTGGCTGAGGTGATGCGAACTAGTATTGCGAGCGCGGCATCGTTTACCTCCCGCTGCAAGATGAAAATTCTCGACGCGAGGTAGCGAGCGCGCGCTCACAAACTATCGGGCGACTTTTTGCTCTAGGCCGAGGAACGCTCGAGCATGCTATTGCTCGAGCTCTTGCACGTTATTCCCGTTCGTATCCGTGAAGAAAAGAACCGTGTTGTCGTCGTTCGTGCCGCTTGCCGCCAGACCGAACACCGCGGGCGTCGATGAAGAGTCCACGACTTTCGTATCGAGGATCTTTCCCTTCGGCGTCAACTCGACGAGGGTGTTACCGCCTGCCGTGTTGGCGACGATCAGGTTTCCGTTCGGCAGTATGGCCGCGGCGACCGGGTCGTCGAGGGGTGAACCGCTATAGATAACCTTGCCGCACGTCGTTTTCTTGTGTTTGCATTTGAACTTGCCTTTGGGCTCGACGATGATCTCGTCCTTGACCAGCAAAGCGCTGGCGTGGCTGAAAGAGACGACCGAGTTGTCGGTTCCGTCGACGATGTAGAGTGCGTCGGTTTTGTGGTTGTACTGCAGCCCCGAAGGCCCCAGCACGCCCCACCCGCTCGCGGAGTTCACCGGAAAACCGGTCGCTACTTGGAGCGGCTTGCCGCTTGCATAGGCGTTGACGCCGATCTTGACGATCGAGCCGGTCTGAGCGTCGCTGACGAAAACGTTCTCGGGCGCATAGGCTTTGTTGCGGAACGCATCGACATCCGAAAACGGCTCGACGAGCGGCGAGCCGTAGGTGTTTTGCAGCTTCCCGGTCTGATCGAACCATGCGACCTCGCCGCTGGTCATCCCCGCGCCGTACACCTGCGTTCCGTCGGTGACCGCGCTGCCGTCGCAGCCCTCGATGTCGCTGCTTTGGACGAAGGTCACCGGATTGGAGCTCGGCTGGGGAGCGAGCAGTTCGATGGTGGTCCCGTCACCCGGCGTCCCGGACGAATTCTCGAAGTTGCAGACGACCAGCTCGCCCTTCTTGAGCGAGCCGTAGGTAGTTGCCACGATCGACAGCGCACGGGGCCCCATATCGCCATTGTTGGAGTCGACCGTCGAGCCGATGACCACGTCTTTCACGAGTTTCTTTAGGATCGACGTATTGTCGTTTGGAGAGACCGCGCCAGCGGAGGCCGCCCCCGAAATCTGCGGCGCAACGGCGGCGCCCGGAGGAACGGCAGCGCTCTGACTGCACGCGGTAAGGAGCAGAAGCGTCACGCACATCGGCAGTATGGCGCGACTCTTTGAAAAGGACATTGCGCACCTCGTTTATTTGGCGTTGCTGATGTGCCGCAGCAATTTGCGCAACACGGCGAACGCACCTTCAGAACGCGACGACGAACGCTTTTGAGTTAACCACGGTCATCGGACGGCGGCCGATAAGGAAGCAAGCAGATCTACGGGTGGCGCGCCGGATGGCGAAGCGCGACGTCGCCGAGATCGGCTTGAACGAACCGGCCTTCCGATGGCATTGAGTGTTATCACGCACACCGCGACGCGGCTCCGCCGGCCTTACTTTCCCGCGCTAACCGCCTTGCCGACGATCGGCTCTTCGCTCACTTCCGCGCCGAAGAGCACGGGATAGAGCAGGCCGGCCAGCCCGCCGCCGATCAGCGGAGCGATCCAGAAGAGCCACAGCTGCGAAAGTTCGGCGCTTCCCGCAAAGATCGCCGGGCCGGTGCTGCGCGCCGGGTTCACCGAAGTGTTGTCGATGGGGATGCTGATCAGGTGAATCAGCGTCAGGACGAGGCCGATTGCCAGGCCCGCGAAACCGACCGGCGCGCGGCGGTCCGTCGCGCCCATGATCACCATGAGGAAGGCGAACGTGCAGACGATCTCGACGATCAGCGCCGAAGCCATCGGGTACCCGCCCGGCGAAAGCGCGCCGTAGCCGTTGGTGGCAAACTGACCCGCAACGAACCCGGACTTGCCGCTGGCAATCGCATAGAGGACCGCCGCGGCTGCGATCGCGCCGAGAACCTGCGCAATGACGTAGGGGATGACGTCGCGTGCCGGAAATCGCTTGCCCAACCAAAGGCCGAACGTAACCGCCGGGTTGATGTGGCATCCCGAAATGGGACCGATGGTGTACGCCATCGTCAACAGCGTTAGTCCGAACGCGAGCGCAACGCCGGCGAAGCCGACGCCCAGCCGTGGAAAACCGGCCGCCACGACCGCGGTTCCGCAACCGCCGAATACGAGCCAGAAGGTTCCGAGAAACTCCGCAGATACGCGCCGTGTGAGTGACATGATCATCGCTCCTTTCCGCGAATTCGCCGTTCGCTGCTACTCATTCGAGCGCCTTGCAAGGCTTTCACGAGGGCGCACCGTTCTACTCATGGTATGATCGCAAGCGTGGAGAGGAAATGGCGTTGAGGCGGCACACGTACGGTGCGTTCGTTCGCTGGAACGCGGGCGATGGCGAAGGAACGACCGGCTATCGAAACTACTCGCGCGCGCACACGATCGGCGTGGAAGGGAAGGCCGAGATCGCTGCCTCGAGCGATCCGGCGTTTCGCGGCGACCTCACCCGCTACAACCCCGAGGAACTCTTGGTGGCCAGCCTATCGTCGTGTCACATGCTATGGTACCTGCATCTCTGCTCGGCCAACGGAATAACGGTGATCGAATATCGTGACCAGGCACTCGGTACGCTCGAGGAAGACCGAAGCTCTGGACGGTTCACCCGCGTCGAGCTACGGCCCGTGGCGAGAATCGCCCGCGGCGATCGTATGAAGGCGCTCGGCCTGCACGATGAAGCCCATCGACTCTGCTTCATCGCTCGGTCCGTCGGCTTCCCGGTGACCGTCGCGGCTGAGGTGGTCGAAGACTAGGATCGGCGGGTGACGTTGGCCGCGCGACAACGCCGCCGCTCCGAGTCGACGTAGTCGAGCAAGACCTTTGCAAACTCCCCGACGATCACCAGCTCGGAGAGATCGATCGGCGTCAGCGGCATCTGCAAGCGAAGCATATCCTTTCCGTCGAGCATCCACGGTCCGACGCCGGAAAAGAAAAATCCGCAGGATTCCACGGCTTCGCAGAGGCCCGGCGTCGCCTGATGCTCGAGCGGGAGCGCTACGTAGATCGCTCCGAGATGCCGGACGGCGCGCAGATCTTCCACGGCCTGACGCACGCGGTCGGCCGTTCGCTCGCCGATCGATTCGACGACGATCGTGCCGATTGCGTCGCCGCGCGTGATTCCGACGTGAAAGCTTCCTTCATCGCTCGACGGCGCGTAATCGCCGATCTCGATCGGCAGCCCGAGCTCTGCGTAAATGCGTTCGACGATGGCTCGATGTCGCGCCGGCGGGTAGATCGTCCGTGCTTCCCGCGGCTGCAATCGCTTGACGTAGAGCATGCAGCTCTGCCGTTGCGTCGTCGTCGAGAGTTCCATGTGCCGCGCCACGAAGTTGCGCGGCGCCTCCCCCAACGTGATGCCGCAGGGCCTCGCCCCGAAGCTCTCGCTCGCGCGCTGCGTGCGCGGATGATCCGTCACCGGTTCGGAATAGTAGGCCGCAAGTCCGAGCGCAATCGCCTGACGTTCCGCCTCGTCACGCAATAAGTTCAACAAGTCGCGACCGCGGTGCGCGGGAAGCACGACCGCGCCGCAGGCGTCCGCGATCGGCTCGTCGCCGTCGCGGGCGAGCGCGTAGTGACCGACGACCTCGCCCTCCGCGCTCACGGCAACGATCGAGACGTAGCGCCCGGTTTCGTTGAGCTCGATCAGACGCGAGGGCAGGTAAACCGCGCTGAGATCGTACGCGTAACCGTAGGTGAGGTAAAACGCACGCGCCACTCCGACGGCATCGCCGGGGGCAAAGCGCCGGATCGTGTACTGCTGCGCCGGCGCAGGCGCCACGTGGTCCTCGGCGGGCACGTCCGCGTCGCACACGACGTGAGGGCGCCTGACGACCAAGCGCAGCTCGCTGCCGGCAGTTCCGTGCGAATGCCAGTGCGCAGCGTCGACGTTCGTCGCGAGCTCGCTCCAGGCCGGGTCGCGCCGTGCAAGCCCATCGTCCATCGGCAGACCGCGTTCCACGAGCGACAGCGTCAAATGGAGCGGCGTGCACGACGCAACGACTTCGATCGCCTCGCGCTCCTGCGCCAGCGCTTGGTCGACGATCGCCAGAAAACCTCGGCGCGCGGCGGCTGCGAGTCCCTTTCGTTGCTCGCCGGCGAGTTCACCGCGTCGTGCCGCGTCGAGCGCAAAAGCGCCGACGAGCGATGCGAACCCCTTCTCCGGCGGCACCTTCAGTTCGATGGTGAAGCTCAAGCGCCGTACGTTGCGGCGAGGGCGCGCGCAGCCCTCCTCCGCCTGCGGCTCGACGCCGGATCGCAGGCCCGGTCGGTCATGCCGCGAAAGCCGCCGTGGTGCGGCGATGTTTTGTTGTCTTCCTTCTTCTCGCGCTTGCGGGCTGTGCATCCGATGCCCGATCATCCTTGCCGTACATGCGCCAAGACACGGCCATCCGCGGTCTCGATGCCACCGGCGCCGGGAAGATCACGCACATCGTCTACGTCGTGCAGGAGAACCGCAGCTTCGACGATCTCTTCGCGGGGTATCCGAATGCGAACACGGTTTCGCAAGGACTGAACTCCTACGGCCAGACGATCGCGCTGCAACCCATTTCCTTAAAGACGATTTACATCATCGATCACTCGGCCTACGCAATGTTCGAAGCCTGCAACGGAACCGGGTCTCTGCCCGGCACCGATTGCCGAATGAACGGCTTCAACAACGAGCCGACGTACGGCGGACCGCAAAATCCGCAGTACGGCTACGTGCCGCACGGCGAGTCGAAGCCGTATTTCGACATGGCGCACGAATGGGTCGTCGCGGACAATATGTTCCAGTCGCAGTTGGACGAAAGCTTTGTCGCGCATCAGTACGTCATCGCCGCGCAGGCGCAGTCGAGCGTCGACTTGCCGGATGGATATTGGGGCTGCAAGGGCGGCCCGCCCGACACCGTCTCGACGATCACGCAGGATCGCAGTTACGACGGTCCGCGTCAGCAAGCTTGTTTCGATTACGAAACGCTCGGCGACGAGCTCGACGAGGCCAATCTCTCGTGGCGCTTCTACGCGGTGCGCTACGGCAGCGATGCCGGCGGCAACGGCGGAACCTGGTCGGCCTATCAGGCCGTCAAGCACATTTTTTACGGCCCCGACTGGAAGAAAGACGTCATCTCGCCCAATTGGAAGTTCATCACCGACGTGCGCAGCGGCCGGCTGGCCAACTTCACCTGGATCACGCCCGAGTGCGCGGAGTCCGACCATCTCGAGTGCGGTGGCGGTTACGGGCCGTCGTGGGTCGCTGCGATCGTCGACACCATCGGCCGGAGCAAGTTCTGGAAATCGACCGCGATCTTCGTCCAGTGGGACGACTGGGGGGGATGGTACGACCACGTTGCGCCGCCGTTCAAGGATTACGACGGGCTCGGTTTTCGCGTGCCGCTTCTAGTGATCTCTCCCTACGCCAAAAAAGACTACGTTTCGCACGTGCAGTACGAAACCGCAAGCGTCCCGCGCTTCGCCGAGGATCTCTTCGGCCTTGCCCGTCTTGCCGCCGCCGATACGCGCGCAACCTCTCCGGCCAAGGACTGTTTCGATTTCTCGCAAGCACCTCGCCCGTTCGTCAAGATCAAGGCGCCCTATCCTGCGCAGTTCTTCATCGGCCATCACTTCCAAAGCAGCTACTTCGCCCCGGATTACGAATAGAAGCGCCGCCGGAAAAAGCAGAGCCCTGAAACACGCCGCACATCGCGCGGTTTCTGACAGGACCTCGGAGCCGGCAGGGCTCCCGGACTCATCGGATTGATGGACCGGAGCAGAAAAATGGTGGAGCTGTCGGGGTACCGCCCCCCGAGTCCAAGAAGTCTGACCGGCGCGTTCTCCAGGCTCAGCTTCGACTTTGCCTTGTTCGAGCGGACGCCCCGAAGCGCGGCTTACCGTTCGCTGCAGATTCCTTGTCTCGCACGAGCGTCGAATCACGCGCATGTGCCAGCCCGAGTTTGTGACCGGAATGCAGAGTGGTTCGGGCCGACTCTCCGCGTCCGGTGACTAGCCTAGATTAGGCAGCCAGTGCGTATTCGTTGTTGGCAGATATTGCCGTTGCGATCGTTTTAGGAGTGCTCGCAACTCCGCCTGCTGACGCCGGGCACGGCATTCTTGTCGAACCTATTTCAGCCCCGCGACCACTAAGTATAACATAGCGGCGCAAGCGTGAAGTTGCGGCGCCGGTGCCCCGAATCGAATTTGGCGACGGCCGGCGCCTTCTCGCCTCGAGGCTCAGGCTCTGCGGGCTTCCGCCTCGGTTTGCTGTTGGATCAGAGTGGAGATGATGGTCATGATGATCGCGCCGTAGAGATCGGCGATCCAGGCGTTCACGCCGCTGGCGGGATCGTAGAAGTTCGCAACGTGGATGGCAATGGCGAAAAGTATGTAGTTGATGACGAACGAGAACAACCCATGGGTGATCCACGTCAACGGTAGCGAGATCAAGCGAAGGATGGGACCGAGGATCATGTTGACCAGACCGAAGACGATCGCGGCCCCGACCGCGCTCCAAACGCCGACGTTGTGGTAGAAGCCGGGGATGAACTTCGCGATGAGGTAGAGGACGATGGCGTTGATGAGAAACCTGATGAACCAGTTCACGATCTATAGCCTCCTTCCAGTTCCTGCTTGATCTTTGCGGCCAACGCGGGCGTCATCCCTTTGACTGCGGCGATTTCGTCGAGGGCGGCTCGACGGATGCCCGCCGGCGAGCCGAAAGCTGCGAGGAGGCGTTTTTTCCGCACCGGGCCGACCCCCGTCAACGCGTCCAGCGCCGATTGCATCATCGATTTCGCCCGGCGCTGACGATGGTAGGTAATCGCGAAGCGGTGGGCCTCGTCGCGAATTCGCTGGACGAGATGGAGCGCGGGGGAGTTGACGGGCAGCACGATGGGCTCGGATTGATTCGGAAGGTACAGCCATTCGTGCTCCTTCGCTAATCCCGCGACCGCAAGCCCGGTCATGTCGAGCTCTTCGAGCACCTCGACGACCGCGCTGAGCTGGCCCTTCCCGCCGTCGATCAGCAGCAAATCCGGCTTCTTGTTGAACCTCTCGGTCTTGGCCAGCTCGCGCTCGATCGGCGTCTCCGCGCGGTCGGTTTCGCGTCGCAGGTAGCGCAGGCGCCGGCGCAATGTTTCCTGCATCATGGCGAAGTCGTTCGGCCCCCGATCGTACTGGATCTTGAACTTGCGATATTCGCTCTTCTTCGGGCGCCCTTCGACGAAAACGACCATCGAGGCGACCGGATTGGTGCCCTGGAGGTTCGAGATGTCGTAGCATTCGATGCGGTGGGGAGGCTCGGGAAGTTCCAGCGCGTCGGCGAGATCGGTGAGAGACCGCGCCTGCGCGGTCTCTTGCACCTCCTGATGCGCTAGAAATGCCTTCAGATTCTGCTCGGCGTTCTTCCGGACGAGACGCAGGTACTCGGCGCGCACGCCTCGCTGCGGCCGCAGGATGCGTACGCGCTGCCCCTTGACGCCCGAAAGCCACGATTCGATGGTCGAGCGCTCGTCGGAGACGTCCGCAACCAGGATCTCCTTCGGAACGGAGGCCGCGCTCGAGGTGCTCGAACGCCGCTTCTCCGGAACCGGCGCCTGGTTGTCGCGGGCGACTCGCGCCGGCGAAAGCGCGCCGTCGTCCGGCGCCGCCGCGGTTCGGGCCGTGTAAAACTGCTTGAGGAATTCGCCGGTGAGCAGCGCGTCGCTCTGCTCGTAAACGCCTTCGAGGATGAAGTGCTCCTGAGCGATCAGCTTGCCGCCGCGAACCAGAAAGACTTGCATGCACGCTTGACCCTGCGCGCGAGCGATCGCGACGAGGTCCATGTCCAGGCGCGACTTCCAGACGACTTTCTGCTCTTCGGTGACGCGGCGGACCGCAACGATTCGATCCCGAATGCGCGCGGCTGCTTCGAAGTTGAAGGCCTCGGCGGCATCGGTCATCTCGCGTTGCAGCCGCGCGAGCAGCGAGTCCTGTTTGCCTTCCAGAAAGAGCACGACCTCGTCGATCGTCCGGTCGTACTCTTCTTCGGTTTGATAACCGACGCAGGGCGCTAGGCAGCGCTTGATGTGGTATTGCAGGCACGGCCGTTTGCGCCGGCCGTCGATGGGCTCGCGGCAAGTCCGCAATGGGAAAACGGTCCGCACGAGGTCGACGAGCTCGCGCAAGCCGTGCGCGTTGGTGTACGGTCCGAAGTAGCGCGCGCCGTCGTTACGCACGAATCTCGTGAAGACGATGCGAGGAAAGCCTTCGTTGGTGACCTTGAGGTACGGATAGCGTTTGTCGTCGCGCAGGCGGACGTTGAAGGCCGGCTGGTGCCGTTTGATGAGATTCGCCTCGAGAATGAGCGCCTCGACCTCGTTGGTCACGACGATCGTGCGGACGCCGGCGACCTTTTCCACCATCGCCGCGGTCCGTGGGTGGTGCGACGCCCCCTCCTGAAAATAGGAGCGCACGCGGTTGCGCAGCGAGACGGCCTTCCCGATATAGAGAATCTCGCCGTCACGTCCGACCATGAGATAGACGCCGGGCGCATCGGGAATCTGCGCAAGCTCGGGAAGCGGCATCACCTCGCGCCGGCAGGGCGTCCTCGCCCGCGCAGCACCAACGCCACCAGGAAGACGGCCGCGGCCGCGACCGCCAGAACCGCGTAGCCGCTGCGATGAAGCAGCGGCAATACGTCGCCGAGATGCGTTCCGAGCGCGTTTCCAAACAGGACGAGGAACGTGCAGAAAATTAGCGAGCCCAGAAACGTCCACAGATAAAAGAGGCCGAGGTTCATCTCGGCGATGCCGGCCGGAATCGCGGAAACGCCGCGGACGAACGGCAAGAAGCGGCACACGAAGATTGCGAACGTTCCCCAGCGCTCGAAAAAGCCGTGAAGCCGAACCAGCCGCTCGTGCGTGAAGTGGATGTAACGCCCGTAGCGCTCGACGATGGGGACGCCGCCGAAACGGCCGATCGCATAGCCGACGGATCCCCCTCCCAGCTCTCCGGCCAGTGCAACGGCAATCGTCAGCCAAAGGCTGCTCAAGTGACCGGTAGCGACGAGCGCTCCGGCCACCGCGAGGACGATCTCGCTGCCGATGGGCACTCCGAAGTTTCCCAACACGAGCGCGACAAAAAGACCGAAATATCCGTAGTGATCGATCAGTGCGACGATGGCCTGCTGAAGATGCGCCACGTAGCTCGTTACTCGACCGGGGAGGCGGTGTTTCGGGACGACGCTCGGCGCAGAATCTCCGCGGCCGAGCTGCCGCCTTCGGCGCGCAGCGCTTCGAAAAGATCGAACGGGCCGACGTCGCGCTCGCCCACGCGTTCTTCGGCGAGGGCGATGATCCGCCGAAGTCTCGGCGTGATGAGGATCCCTTCCCAGATCCGATCCTCGCCGGTGCCGAGCGCCCGGCGAACTTGCGCGTGCACTTCGGGCACGTCGACGCCGTCGGCATCGAGTGCGCGCAGCGTCGCCGGGTCGCGCTCCTCGAGCAGGGCGACGAGCAAGTGTTCCGCACCGACGTAGTAGTGACTATGGTTCCGGCACTCTTGCTCGGCTACGCGAAGCACGCGCCGCGCGGCCGGATTAAACTTCGAGAACAAGCGTCCTACCGGGAGGGAGAGAATTTCGGGGCGACACGATTTGAACGTGCGACCTCTTCGTCCCGAACGAAGCGCTCTACCAAGCTGAGCCACGCCCCGAAGAGGCCCGTAGCTTTCGCAGGTCCGGGCCGGCCTCCTTGTTCTGCTGCTGCAGGGCCCTCGAAAACCAGGGTAAAACTGAGAATCCTCTGAACTCCGTTCGCTGCTAAAAATGAGATACCTGATCGTGGGGTGCGGACGCGTCGGATCCGCGCTCGCGAAACTGCTCGACTCCGACGGACACGAAGTGATCGTGGTCGATGAGAATGCCGTGGCGTTTAGGCGCCTCGGTCCGAAATTCAGGGGCCACGAGGTCGTCGGAACGGGCATCGACTACGACGTCCTCAAGCGGGCCGGCGCGGCCAGCGCCGACGGTTTCGTCGCCGTCACGAACGGCGACAATCGCAACATCATGGCCGCGCTGATTGCGCAGCGCATGTTCAAAATCAAGCGAATAGTTGCGCGAATCTACGACCCGCCCCGCGGCCAGATGTATCGGGAGCTCGGGGTCCAGACGGTCTGCCCGACGACGGTGGGCGCCAAGCTGATCCGGGACGTCCTCATTGGGGCGCCGTGGGACGCGCAAAACTTCGATCTGGGGAAATTGACCTCGCTCTGCGCCGTGGTCGGATCGAGCGATGCCGGCAAGCGCGTCGGCGAGATCGAGGAGCCGGGACGCATTCGAATCGCGGCCGTTCGCCGAGGCGTGCACGACGTGATGGTCGCGTCGAGCGATATGCGGTTGGAGGAGGGCGACGAACTGAGCGCGGTCGTTGCGCCCGACGCGATCAGCGACTTCGCGCAACGCTTTCCCCAGGCGACTGCGCGTCCAAAGGTTCCCGCATAGTGTTCATTTTGATCGTCGGCGGAGGAAAAGTCGGAACCTATCTGACGCGTGCCTTGCTCAACCAGGGTCACGAGATCGTCGTCATCGAGAAGGACGACCGCAAGGCAAAAATGCTCGAGCGGCTGATCGATCGGCAAGTCGCGGTGGTGGGCGACGGTTGCGACCCGCTCGTTCTCGACGCCGCGGGCGTCAATCGAGCCGACGTCGTCGTCGCGGACACCGGGGACGACGAGGATAACCTGGTCGTCGTCTTGCTTGCAAAGAGGAAGTCGAAGGCCCGCTGCATCGCTCGTGTTAACAACCCGGCAAACAAGCTGATCTTCAACTCGCTCGACACCGAGGATCCGGTCATCGTGATATCGTCGACCGAGCTCATCCTCGACGTGCTCAACGAGCACGTCAACGCCTCGAAGTACCGGTCGATGCTCGAAACCATGCATCTGTTCGGGAAAGGGGAGATGCAACTGGTGAAGGTCGCGATCCCCGAACGGTCGCCCGTGGACGGCAAGCGGTTGGCGGAGATCGACCTTCCGCACAACTCCGTGGTCGTGGCCGTCGATCGCCCCGATCGCGACCTCGAAATTCCGACCGGAGACACGACGCTGCGAGCCGGCGACGCAATGATCGTCATCGTCAAGAACGGTGCGGCCGAGCGCATTCGCGCGATTTTGGGCGCGTAGGCTAGGCCTATCTCAACGCTCACTCGTCTTCCGAGGGCGTCGGCTCCAAAAGGTGACAGGGCACGATTTCACCGCCCTGCGCTTCGAAAATCGCGATGAATCCGTTCACGGATACGCCGTGCCTCGCAACGAGCTCACGAGAGAGCTCGCCCTCGTGGACGATCTCGATCACGCGGGTTCCGGGCTGCGTCGCGCTGCACCAAGTTAGAATTCGCTCGCCGTTGCAGTCCGACAGCACGACGAATCGATCGGGATTCCGGGGCTTCGCAGGTAGCTTGAACCGAATCTGCGACGTCATTCTTAGGCATTGCCCGGAAACGTGGGTGAACTCCGGGTCCGGCGTAGCGTAGGTCATAACGCTAGCCGGCTTCTTCCCCGGTCTGCCGCAGTCCCCGAACCGGTCGCTCTCGGCGCAAACGCGGTCTGCGCTCGCGGCTTCCTCAGATGTAGCCTTTGCGTAATGCGACGACGGCGGCCTGGGTCCGATCGGCGGCCGAGAGTTTCCCGAGGATGTCGCGGATGTGCCCTTTCACCGTGCCCAGCCCGATGTGCAGACTCTGGGCAATTTCGGCGTTCGCCCGCCCGTCGGAAATCAGCCGAAGAATCTCGGTTTCACGCGAGGTCAGCGGCGAAACGGGGCCGCCCGACGGACGCGTCCCCGAAAAACGAGCGAGCACGAGGTGGGCGATGCGCGAATCGAAATACGCGCCGCCCTCGCCGGCGATTTGCACCGCCTCGACGATCCGTTCCGGCTCGGAGCTTTTGAGGCAGTATGCGTCGGCGCCCGCCGCCAGGGCCGCGAGCACTTCCTCCTCGAGATCGATCATCGTCACGATCACCACCCGCGTCGCCGGCAGCTCCGCGCGAACCCGCTTGGTCAGCGCGATGCCGTCGAGTGCGGGAATTCCGATGTCGATCACGGCGACGTCGGGCCGCTCGGCAACGATCGCCTCCCAGCCGGCGACGCCGTCCGCCGCTTCGGCCGCCACCTCGAATGACGGCGCAAGGGCGGTGCGCAGGCCCGCGCGCGTGAGCGCGTGGTCCTCGACGATGACGATCCGAGTGCGATTACCGGATTCCATCCTCAGTCGAGCGCCGAGGGCAGCGTAAGGGTGAAGGTGCTTCCGCGCGGACGTCGTGGCTCATAGGTGACGTTTCCACCATGCTTCTGCGCAATCCGCCGCACGATGTAGAGGCCTAAGCCCGTGCCCGCGCCGGGATTGCCTCCGCCGAAGCGTTGAAACAACCCGTCGCGACGCTGCTCGGGAACTCCGTACCCGTCGTCCTCCACGACGATCGCGATCGATTGGCCCGGCGCGGATGCGCGGACCACGACGTGTCCTCCGCGCGGCGTTGCATCGATTGCGTTTGCGACTA
>JASHOM010000215.1 GCA_030041115.1 Vulcanimicrobiota bacterium
TCGCGCGCGCGCAGTTTCTCGACGCGATCTACACGCGGGAGCTGCTTCGGGCACTCGATGGAAAGTAGCGCGCTGCTCTACTGTGCCGGCGGCGGGATCGGTGACTCGCTCGTGGCTTCCGTCGTGGCGCGGGCGCTGCACCAGCGCTTTTCGCAGGTCGATGCGCTGACGCTGCAATCTCATCGCGCACTGCTCGAACGCGTCCCGGACGTCGACGGCGTACTGGTCGACGAGGGGGGCGAGGAACGTGCGCTCGCAGGTGCCGTCGCGCGGCGAGGTTACGAGGCCTGCGTGGTGACTTGGGCGACGCCGCGGACCGCGCGCGTCCCGCAGCTTGCGGCAGTTCCCGTGCGCGTCGGTCAAGCTCGGCGGATCTATTCGTTCCGGTTTACCGATCGCGTGGTGGTGCGCAGCGAGAACGGCGACGTCACCTCGCATTGGACCGACATCCTGCTCGACTACGCTCGCGCGATCGGCTGCGACACCGGCGACCGCCGGTACCGTTTCGAGCCGACTGCCGCCGATGTTGCGCAAGCCGCGCAACTCGGCGAAGCCCCCGGCAGCTTCATCATTCTCAATCCCTGCAATGCGGTGGCATCGCGGCGCGGGATTTGGCCGCTCGAGGGATGGGCATCGCTGGCCCGGACGTTGTGCGACCGCTTCGAGACGCGCGTTCTCGTCAGCGGCTCCGACGCCGACGCGCCCTTGGCTCGGGGCATCGCCGGGCGCGCGAACGGCGCCCGCATCGTTTCGATTGCCGGACGCACGAGCGTCGGCGCCTTCGGCGCGCTGGCTCGCACGGCGAAGGCCTTCGTCGGCATCACGACGGGCTCGATGCACGTCGCCGCCGCGGTCGGGTGTCCGACGGTCGGCATCTTTCCGTTTCAATCGGATTTTCCCGAGCGGTGGTCCCCGCTCGGCGCGCGGACGGCGGTCGTCCGGGCGTCGTATCCCTGTCACAAGGGCGATACGAAGGAACGCTGCCGCGACTACGCCTGCATCGCGCAGCTCGATGTGCCGCGCATCGTCGCCGCCGTAGAGGTGCTGCTCGCGTGATTCGGGCGACGATTCAGCTCTGCACCTATAACCGCGCCCGTCTGTTGGCCCGCGTGCTCGAGGCCTGCTTCGATCAGAGCGTCCCCGGGGAGAGTTACGAGGTCGTCCTGGTCGACGACGGCTCGACCGACCAAACGGGCAACGCGATCGAGGAGGCTCGTGGGCGCGCGACCTGTTCGTTCGTCGTCGTAAGCCAGGCGAACTGCGGACTTGCGCGAGCTCGCAACGCGGGCCTCGTCCGGTGTTCGGGCGAGCGCGTCATCTTCATCGACGACGACGTTCTGCCGCTGCCGAATTTCGTCGCCGAGCATTTGCGCGCCGCCGCGCGCCGGCCCAATGCGATCGTTCGCGGCGGCGCGATCGAGGTTCGGGACCTCGACGACCTTCCGCCGCCGATCTGGGGCATCAAGAACTACAGCGGCAACTACTTTTGGACCACGAACGTCTCCGTACCGCTCGCGACGATTCGGGCGATCGGGGGATTCGACGAGTCGTTTTCGGAGTATGGTTGGGAGGACATCGACGTCGGCTTGCGTCTGCGAGCCGCGGGGATCCCCGCGGTCTTCGCGCCGCGCGCGCTCGCGTACCACTTCAAGCCCCGGCCGCGAGCGGCCGCCATCGAAGCGATGGTTGCCCAAGCGCGGGCGCAGGCGCGAACCGCGGTGCGCCTGGTCCGGCGTCACCCGCACTGGCGCGCATATCTCGCCACCGGGATCAACCCGGTTCAGCGGGGTTTCCACGGCGCGCTGCGCGCCCTGCGTCTCGAAAATCGTCTGCGCGGGCGATTGGAGGGTCTGACCGGCGACGGCGAGCTGAGCGTGGCCGCGCTGCGCTCGGCGCGCGCGCTCGCGAACCAAGCGTATTTCGCCGAGCTCGAACGCGCGCTTCGCTCGTGAGAATTCTGCTCAGCCGCACCGACCGGATCGGCGATCTCGTGCTTTCCACGCCGGCGGTCGCGACCGTTCGCGTTTCGTTTCCCGGTGCGCATCTCGCCATCGTTACGAGCGAGTACAACAGCGTCGTGATGGAACGCAACGACGACGTCGACGAGCTCATCGTCATGCCTTCGGGGGCACGACCGCGCGCATTCGGAGCGCGGCTAACCGGTTACGACGTCGCCGTCGCGCTCGCGCCGCGTGCGGTCGATCTACAGCTCGTCGGGGGAACGCGCGCACCGCTCCGCGTGGGGTATACGTACGAGCGGCGCTGGCTCGCGCGGTTCAGCGCGGGCCTCTACGTCAACCGGGTCATGATTTCGGAAGCCGACCCCGGGCTGTGCGATCGCGATCCGAGACGAGTCGTGCGCCACGAGGTCGTGCAGCTCCTCGATCTCGTCGCGCTGGCGGGCGCGCAGCGACGCGTCTGGGCGCTGCGGTTGGACGTCACCGAGGGCGATCGCGTCATCGCGCGGGAACTGCCCGAGAATCCGATCGTACTCCACCTCGGACGCCGCTGGTTTACCAACGGCAGCACGCTGGACGGAACGCTCGCGATCGTGGACGGACTCGCCGCGCTCGCGCCCGTGGTGATCACCTGCGCGCGCGATTGCGAGCCGGCGGCCCCCGCATTTGAGGGAAGCGGCCGCGTCGCTCGCCTCCTGCGCGGTCTGCCCTTTCATCAGTGGGCGGCGGTACTCGAGCGCGGGCGCGTCGTCGTGACGGTCGACACCGGCGCAACCCACGTTGCAAGCGCCGTGCGCAGGCCGACGGTGGTCGCCTTCGAACACCGCTACTTCCGATTGAACTCGCAAGAATGGTCGCCGTACGGCGTGCCGCACGTCCTGGTTCGCAAGCCGGCGCGCGCCGACGCCGACTCCCTCGCGCGCTTCCGCGATGCGATCGTGGAAGGCGTCGCGCAGCTGATGACGCGCCCCTCGAATGCCTGAAATATCGGTGGTCATTCCGACGTACGACCGTCTCGAAACGCTTCGCGAGGTGCTGCCGACGTTGCTCGATCAAGACCTCGCGTCATCGCAGTACGAGCTGTTGGTTTGCGACTCCAACTCGACCGACGGGACCTCGGAGTATCTGGCGCAGCTGCGCGAGGAGCATCCGGCGGTGCGCCACCTTCCCGGAGCGTATGGCGGCCGGGCCGCGGCGCGAAACGCCGGAATCGCCGCCGCGCGCGGCGAGATCGTGCTCTTCAACGATGCCGACATCCTGGCATCGCCCAACTTGTTGTCGACTCACGCGCGCCGCCATCGCGAGCGAACCGGTATCGCGGTCGTCGGCCTCGAGGTTCAGGTCGGGGATCTCGCGGAGTACGCGATCAAACGCGACCGTCCCGAGGTCCGCGGGCATCTGCATCCGCCCTCGCGAAAAAAGCTGTCGTGGCTCTACTTCCTTACCGGGAACGCGTCGGTACGTCGCGCGGATCTGTTGACCGCCGGCGGCTTCGACGAAAGCTTTACCGGCTACGGGCACGAGGACCTGGAGCTCGGCTACCGCTTGACGCGAATGGGGATAGAGATTCTTTACGAACCCGAAGCGGTGAACTATCACTGCCAATCGGTGGCGTATGAGGATCAGAAAGAGAAGATGCGGCTGGCAGGCCGGTCGACGGCTCGCTTTTATCGTAAGCATCCGCACCTGGAGGTGATGCTCAAGCTGGGCATGACGCCGCTGTCGCTGGGAGCGCATTCGCTGCTCACGCGCTTCCCGCACGTTCTCGGTTTCGTCGATCGGCGCGCCGAGCGCTCGCGCCTCGCGCGCGAGCTCGTGCTGCAGTACTATTACGTCTCGGGAATAAAGGAAACGATGCGTGGCCGGTAGGGTTTCGTGCGGCGCGCTGCGTGCCGCCGACGCAGGGGCAGCCGTCGAGCTCGACGGCTGGGTAAATCGCCGCCGGGATCACGGCGGCTTGATTTTCGTCGATCTTCGCGATCACGAAGGGATCACCCAAATCGTCTTCGATCCGGCGCATGCGAGCTTCGCGCAGGCCGAGCATCTGCGCAACGAGGACGTGCTCCGAGTCGAGGGTACCGTGCGGCGGCGTCCCGAGGGGACGGAGAATCCGCGGCTGCCGACCGGCGACGTCGAAGTGGCCATCGGCCTGCTCGAAGTGCTCAATCGCTCGCAGGTTCCGCCGTTTGCGGTCAACTCGGAGGAACCGGTCGACGAAAGCCTGCGCCTCGAGTATCGCTACTTGGACCTGCGACGACCCCGGATGCAGCGCAATCTCCGCCTTCGCCACCAAATCATCAAGGCGATGCGCGATTTCTTCGACTCACGCGGCTTTCTGGAAATCGAGACGCCCATGATGATCAAGTCCACGCCGGAGGGCGCGCGTGACTATCTCGTTCCCAGCCGGCTCTATCCCGGCCACTTCTACGCGCTGCCCCAATCCCCGCAGTTGCTCAAGCAGATTTTGATGATTGCCGGCTTCGGCAAGTACATGCAGATCGCGCGGTGCATGCGCGACGAAGATCAGCGCGCCGACCGTCTCGTCGAGTTCGTCCAGCTCGACGTCGAGCTTTCATTCTGCACGCAAGATGACGTACTCGAGGTCATGGAGTCGTGCATGCGCCACGTTTGGCATGCGGTTCTGGGGATCGAGCTGAAGCCGTTTCCGCGACTCACGCACCAAGAGGCGCTCGCGAAATACGGACTCGACAAGCCCGACCTGCGATTCGGTCTCGAGCTGGCCGACGTCGGCGCGACCTTCGCGCAGAGCGACTTTGCCGTTTTTCGTTCCGCGATCGATTCCGGCGGCGCGATCGTGGCGTTGCGCTACCCAAACGGCGCCGCCTCGTCGCGGCGCGACTTCGATGCGCTCACGGAAACCGCGAAGACCTACGGCGGAAAGGGCATGGTTTGGATCGCGCTCGGAGCGGACGGCGTCAAGTCGCCGGCCGCGAAGTTCTTGACCGAGTCGCAGATCGAAAGCGTGCGCGCGGCACTCGACGCGCAGACCGGCGATGCGCTGCTGCTCTTTGCCGGCGCCGCCGAGGTTGCGTATGCCGTCGCCGGCAAGATGCGTAACGAGGTCGGGGACCGCTGCGGCTTACGCGACCCCAAGGCCTTCGCCTTCGCTTGGGTGACGGGCTTTCCGTACCTGGAGATCGACGAGGAGACGGGGCAGCCGATCCCCGCGCACCATCCCTTCACCGCGCCCGCGCCCGGCGACTGGGGACTCATCGATACCGCGCCGAGGTCGATGCGCGCCCAGCATTACGACATGGTGCTCAACGGCTACGAGCTCGGCTCGGGCTCGATTCGAATTCACAAGGCGCAGGAGCAGCGCAAGATTTTCGAGATGCTCGGCTTGACGCCCGAGCAGGTCGAAGAGCGCTTTGGCTTCTTCGTGCGCGCGCTCGAGTACGGCGCACCGCCGCACGGCGGCATGGCACTGGGCATCGATCGCATCGTCATGATCGCCTGCAACGAAGAGAATCTGCGCGACGTTACCGCTTTTCCGAAGAACTCGGTCGCCCGCGACGTGATGATGGATGCGCCGAGCCCCGTCCCCGAGCAGCTGGTTCGCGACCTGCACCTTCGTCTCGCGCCAGAATCGCATTCGCGCGGCTGAAGATCGCATCGAACATCGGCACGGTGAGCTTGCCCGTATTCGTGTTTTGCCGGCTGGGATGATACGACGCGATCACCACGATCGAACGCCGCCCGTTCTCGGCGGCGAGCTCGGCACCGTGAGCGAACCGCCCGGGATCGAATGCGAAACCACGTTCGCGCAGCAGCTTCGATAGAGCGGCGAAGGCAATCGATCCCAGCGCGACGGCCACCCGCAGTCGCGGCAAAGCGTCGAACTCCTCGAGCAGGTATGGAAAGCAGTTGCGCAGCTCTTGGGGCGTCGGCTTGTTTTTGGGCGGCGCGCAGCGCGCGGCGGCGGTGATGATGCAGTCGTGCAGTTTCAGGCCGTCATGGCGGTCGATCGCCTCGGGCTGCGAAGCAAAGCCGGCGCGATGCAGCGCCGGGTAGAGAAACGCGCCCGAAGCATCGCCGGTGAACGGACGTCCGGTGCGATTGCTGCCGTGTGCGCCCGGCGCGAGGCCGACGATCATCACCCGCGCTCGCGGATCGTAGAACGAGGGAACCGGCTTTCCCCAATACTCGCACTCGCGATGAGCGCGTTTGCGCTCGCGCGCCACGCGCGCGGCGTACGACCGCAGCTCCGGGCAACGCCGGCAACGCACGACCGATCGCTGGATGCTGGCTAACGCGTTGGCTTCAAACATTCCGCGCACCGGGCGAATAGCGCATGGATGGGTCGTCCGTCCACTGTCGCGGCATGAAGGTCACGTGCTAAACTCCAAGGGGAGATCCTCCATCTCGCGCGGTTCGAACTTTTCTAGACCGCCGTGATACGTTCGACCGCGCCCGACGAAGGTCTCACGGCTGAGATTGAGCTGCCGAACCATCTTCTCCAGCGTTTCATCCTCGAGGGCTTCACGCGGATAAAGACCGTGGGCGATGTTCAGTAATCCCAGTCGATCCGGATTGCTCGCAAAGATCGGCGCCTGACGCGCCATGTACGTCGCGACGATCGGCGGCCTCGAGAGCGTGAGGGCATACCAGGGCCGGCGGCGGCTCGTAACATATCCAAGATGAACGCGAGCCGCCTCGCCGGCACCGATGTACTTTGCAAGCGCTTCGTGCCTTGCGAGATCCGTATCTTTGGGGATCTCCATTGCGACCATCCGCCGGGGGGTGTCTCGAAGAACTCCGGCTGCTTCAAAGATCTCTTCGGCACTGGCGACGACGGGCGAACAGAAGGCTTCGATCCCCCGTTCGCGGGCGCGCGCACGCGACATCACGAAGTAATCGTTGGCTCCCGTGACCTGGCCGCGGGACACCCGGAAGTACGATCCAATTCGATGCACGTGCCGGTGTGCTCTTTCGCTGCGAAGCGCACGCGACCAACGGCCGGCATCGGCCAAAAGGCTTCGCCGAACGTTCGTACCGCGTTCGAGCTGCGTTAAAGCATCCACCGAGGAAAGGTGAGCGATCCGAACTCGCTCGAAATGGCTTCCAATTTCGAAGGTGGATATAGCGGCGGTCACCATCGCTTCCTCAAAAGGAGTTGCCTGCGGATCGAAGATGGTCAAGGAACGGCCGCCGAGCCCGCCGACGAACGCTTCGCGAACAACCGCTCCGTAACCGGCGTCGAGCCATTGCGCACTCGTCACAAAAGAACCGATATCGCCGCGTGTAGCGTGCATTGAGAGAGTGGCAAGATAAAACAGGGCGTGAAGCCCCGCAAGCTTCGAAACCGAACAGCCGGCACGGCCGGCTAGCTCCGCCGCGCGCCGCTTGGTCGATGCGGACAAGTCGTGATGTCGGACGTACGGCGGGTTTCCGACGAATGCGGTTCGCCCTTGGGCACGGGGAATTTCGCGTCGCAGATAGTCGTCCTGAAGTACGAGTGCGTTGCGGGCACCGGCGGCGGCAAGCGCGGCCCGAGTGAGTATCGTGGCCACGGGATCGATATCGATCGCGATGATTTGAAGTCTTCTGCCGCTCCTCGCGGCGGCGGCTGAGAACCGGCCGCTGCCGGAACCGGGGTCAACGAGCCTATCGGGACCGTAGCTCAAAGCCCAATCTAACATCGGCTGCACGAGCTTGGCGCTCGAGTAAAATGCCCCCATGCGGCGGCGCTCCGAGCCGGTTCGCGCATTGCAGAGCATCTCGCCAAGCGGGTCATCCCCGGCGCGGATCGACGAGCGAATCCGCCGGGCGGCACCGCTTGGTGCGCAGCCTGCCGCCTTGACGAGCGCGAGCTCGGCCGCCGAAAGGGGACCTCCGGTTCTTGCCGCGCCGCACGCCACGGCAAGCCTCACGATCTCGGTGACGAGAGGGGACGGCCTCATCGGTACACCCGAATTGTCGACCGGAGTGCCGGCGCCCTCCGGCAGCGGGTCCGGCGGCACCTCGTCGCCGTCAGGCTATCTTTCGGCGGCGCGTTGCAACACGTCGGCATACTCGACGCCGATCGGCGCGACGACGTACGCAACGCCTTCGTTGCGCTGCCAGATTCGCTCGACCGCGGTGCGCGGATAGACGACGCGCACGTTCGGTGCGGCGGGGTCGTTGATCGCGCAGTCGCCCTCGCGCGTGAAGCCGCGGAGCACGACGAGATGTCCGTCGGAGCGCGCGAGCGGCGCTCCGGGCAGCTCCCCGTCCGACCACGAATAGGAGATCGCGATCGGCAGATTGCGCTCGATCAGGCGCGCGGCGTGATCGAGATTGCAGAGGTGTGCAACGACTCCGCGAAAACCGAGCCTGCCGCTATAGGCAACGTTGAACGCCCAGTTGCCGGTGCCGTTGTAGGCACGGTCGAAGACGGCTCGCGCAATCTGCTCGACCGGCTGATCGATGCCGTGAAACGCGTGAATCATCGCGAGACTCGCGGGGCTGCACCAGCCGCGCTGCTCTTGCGCTCCTTGGTATTGCGACCGTGCCGGCACGTCGAGGATGAGCGCCTCGCGCGCGTACGGCAGCGAGGGACGCGCGCGAACCGGCGACGAGAAGGCGACGAGCTCGAAATCGACCTCGCGCGCGCGAACCTCGATGCCGTCGAAGGGCTGCGCCGCATAGATGACGTCGACGTCGACGCGGGTGCCTTCGTGTTCGGGACTGAACGATTTCGCACCGGCGGGACGCCACTGGGCGTGATCGAGCCAGTCGCCCGACGGGCGCCGCGCGCGCAGCAGACGAAACGAGAGACGTCCGCTCTCGGCGTGCGTGTTCCAGCTCAGCACGCCGCTGCGCGCCGGCTCGAAGAACAAGCGCGCGGACTCCCCTGCACGCAGCTCCTGCGCAAACGACGGAGGATTCAAACGTTCCATTCCCAGGCGTTCCAGCTATCGGCGATGAAGGCGGCCGGGACGTAATTCTTCACGTCGTCGTTCATCGCGGTGTAATTCGTACGCCAACTGAAGAAGACGGCGGGCACCAGTTGACGGATGCGTTCTTCTTCGCGTTGATAGAGCCGCGCGCGTCGAGCGACGTCGAAGGTGCCGGCGGCCGCAGCGCTCGTTGCGTTGACGATCGGGTCGTCCAGCCAGGACGTGTTCGCGCCGCGCGGCGGAATGAACGCGCCGTTCCAGTCGCCGGAGTTGTCGGGGTCGGGACCGTTCGTCTCGATCGACCACTCGAGATCGTACTTGCCGGTGTACAGCGGCCCGTCGGTCGCGAAAAGATAGCTCCCCGGATAGTTGCGAACGGCAACGTCGATGCCGACCGCGCGCAGCATCGCCTGAATCACGACCTGCGACTCGGTGTTCTCCGGATGACCGGTCGTCGCGTAGATCGTCAGATGCATTCCGAGGGAGCCCTTGCGGAGCACGCCGTCGGCGCCGGGTCTCCATCCCGCTCGCGCAAGCAGACGTTCGGCGTCGGCGGGATCGTAACGATAGGGCGCAAGCTTCGGCGCGGCCCACGATTCGGGAAAGATGTCGGAGACCGCGAGACGATCGATGCCGTGAAAGACCGTTGCGTTCAAGCGCCGCCAATCGATCGCTTCGGCGATCGCTCGGCGGACCAAAGGATCGGCCAGTTGCGGCCGGCTGACGTTGATCCCGAGATGACGCCAGTCCGCAATCAAACGGCGGTCGACGCGAATTCCGGGGACGGCGGAAAGACGAGCGACGGCGTTGGGATTCACGTTGGGGTAAACGTCGATTTCGTGCGTCGTGAGCTCGTTGAAGAGCGTGTTGACGTCGGGAACGACCTTCCAGATCAGCTCCTTCAACTTGGGCGCCCCGCGGAAGTAGCGCCGGTTCGGGACGAAGACGAGCGACGACCCGTGGTTCCACCTCTCGAGCAGGTAGGGGCCGCTCGAGAGCGGCCGTTCGTTGAACGCGGCCGCGTTGAGGCCGTGCAGATTGCCGAGCAGATGCACGGGCATGGGTGGATAGCCCGCTCCGCCCATCGCGAGTATGCCGAGCACGGCGACACTGGGGCGTTTGAGCCGAATCACGATGGTATACGGATCGGGTGCGCTTGCCGAGGCGATCTCGTCCCAACCGTAGCGCGTTTTGACGGCGTTCGCCGGATTGTTGACGGCGCGATACGTGAAGAGCCAATCGGCAGCCGTCAAGGGCGCACCGTCCGCCCAGACGACGCCGCGCCGTAGATGGATGACGATGCGCTTGCCGTCCGCGCTGATGCCGCCGTTGCGAAGCGAGGGTACGACCGTGGCGAGGTCCGGCAGATAGTTGCCGCGCGCATCGTAGCGAAGCACGAACGAAAAGAGCAGTGCGGCGATCGCGTCGGTCGCCGCGTTATGGCCGAACATGAGATTGAGGCTATCGGGTTCCTCTTCTTCGCCGAGTCGCAAGACGCCGGGAACGGTCCACGCGTTACGCTCGCCGTTACGCTGCCGCGGGGAAAGACGCGCGCACCCGCAGATAACGGCTAGTAGCGCCAGCGCCGCGACGATGCGCCGGCCCGCGCTCACGTGCTTGGAGCCGCGCCGCACGGCCGCCGTTTGGCGATTCGCGGCGCGATCGCGGCGTAAAAGCGCTCGCCGCCGAAGCGCACGAGATCGTCGGCCGGAAGGCCGCTTTGCGCGCGAGCGCGTGCGATCTCGGCTTGCGCCTCGTCTTCGTTCAGTCCCCAAGTGTTGAGCGCGATGCCGACGACC
>JASHOM010000216.1 GCA_030041115.1 Vulcanimicrobiota bacterium
CCGCCAGCAATCAGGAAGCCGGTGCCGCTGCGGGAAGCGAGAGCCGCGGCGCCCCGTCGGCGGGTCCGGCCTACGGCGGCTGGCGCCCGGGGTCCACACCGGAGATCGAGAAGCCGGCTTCGCCGCCGGACTATCGCAGCTGACCCTGCACGCCGCTCCAAAAGGAATGCCGCCGGTCGGTTGGCCGGCGGCATTACGTATCGAATAAAGACGATATTACTTGCAGGAGACCAAGGCCATGGCCCAACCGGCGGCCGTGCGAGTCCTGACCAGATATCCGTCCGCAGTCCGATCGTAAACCTGATAACCCGCTCTGAGTGCGTCGGCTAGCGATTTGAAGACGATAAGACCTGCCATCTGCGGACCCTCCTTTCCCGATTATTTACGCTCTCTATACATTATAACGGCTCCGGTAGCAAGGGCGTTGACCCGTTTTCGGAGATTTTTTTAAGAAATTGTTGAAAAAAGTATGAAGAATGGCGACGATTGACACTCGCGTCCACGCGACCACGGTGAGCGAGCGGCGCGAACTCGGACCGGGTGTCGTGTTATTGACGCTCGACGCAGCCGAGCTCGCGAATGCAACGCGACCGGGCCAGTACGTGATGGCAATCCCGCCGAGCGGTGAAACGGCTGCGACCGCGCTTGCCGTTTACGAAACGCAAGGCAAGCTCGCAAGCCTTCTCTTCTTTACGACCGGCAAACGCACGCGCGAGCTCGCCGCGCTGCATTCCGGCGATCGGCTGGATCTGATCGGTCCGCTCGGTAACGGATTCGACTGTTCGGGCGATGCGCGCGACGTTGCAATCGTCGCGGGCGGCGTCGGCATCGCATCGGTGCTCCTCTGCGCGCAAAGGCTCGTGCGCCTGGGCAGTCGCGTACGGCTCTTCTACGGCGCGCGGACGGCGGAGTTGCTGATCGAGTCGCAGCGTTTTGCCGACGCGGGTTGCGAGCTCGTCGAAACGACCGACGACGGAACGCGCGGTGCGCCCGGATTCGTCACCGACGCGCTCGAACGCGCGCCGCGGCCCCAGGCGATCTACGCGTGCGGTCCGACCCCGATGTTGCGGCGAGTGGCGCAAATTGCAAACGCGTCCGGCGTGCGCGCGCAGCTATCGCTCGAAGAGACGTTCGGCTGCGGAATCGGCGGCTGCTGGGGCTGCGTCGTCCCGCTCGTTCGAGCGAGCGTGCAGGCGCCGAGCTTTCCGCCGGCGCAGGCTGTGAACGGTGATTTCGTGTACGCGCGAATCTGTCGAGAAGGACCGGTGTTTTGGGCCCACGAGCTGCGCTGGTGAGTACGGTGCCGAGTCTGGCGGTGAGGCTCGGAAGCCTCGAGCTGCCGTATCCGACGCTGATGGGCAGCGGCTGCTACGGCACCGGCGAAGAGTTTGCCCCGCTCGCCGATCTCACGAGAATCGGAGCCATCGTGCTCAAGAGCGTCACCCGGTTGCCGCGTCTCGGCAATCCGATGCCGCGCATCGTCCACACGCCGGCGGGGATGCTCAACGCAATCGGCTTGCAGAACCCCGGCATCGATTGGTATCTCGAGCGCGAGCTTCACAAGTATGCGGAGCGTCCGTGCAAGCTGATCGGCAGCGTCGCCGGCTTCTCCGTTGACGACTACGCGCGCGTCTGCGAGCGTTTGGCCGCGCGCGCCGAGATCGCGGCCGTCGAGCTGAACGTTTCGTGCCCGAACGTTGCAAGCGAAGGCGAAACGTTCGGTTGCGATCCCGGACTTACCGCAGAAGTCGTGCGTGCAGCGCGCTCGACCACCGATAAAACGCTGATCGTGAAGCTCTCGCCCAACGTCACCGACATCGCCGCGGTCGCGCGCGCGGCCGAGGCGGCCGGCGCCGACGCGCTGGCCGTGATCAACACGGTACGGGGCATGGCGATCGACGTCGACGCGTGGCGTCCCCGTTTGGGCAACGTGGCCGGCGGTCTGTCGGGGCCCGCGATACGTCCGATTGCGGTGCTGGCCGTCTACGAAGCCGCGCAAGCGGTGCGAATACCCATCGTGGGTCAGGGGGGCATCGAAACGCTGACCGACGCGCTCGAGTTCTTCTTGGCGGGAGCGAGTGCGATCTCGATCGGCACCGCGAACTTCACCGATCCGCGCGTGCCCGGACGCATCGTAACGGAGCTGCAGGCGTATCTGGCTCGCCGCGGCCTCGCGGATCTCGGTGCGCTGGTCGGGAAAGCGAACCAGGGCTTTACGACGCCGCATCAATACGAAGGAGACGAGGGTTGAAACGAAGGTTGAGGCGATGGCGCAGTTGATCGTTGCGCTCGACGTGCCCAGCGCCGGAAAAGCCGAAGAGCTCGTGGATGCGCTCTACGAACTCGACGTGATCGTCAAAGTCGGTTTGGAGGCGCTCTGCGGTTATCCCGAGCGAATCCTTTCGTATTGCGAAGCACGCGACGTCCGCACCTTCGTCGACGCGAAGCTGCACGACATCCCGCGAACCGTCGGCGCGGCCGTAGCCCAGCTCGTGCGGCCCGGCGTGCACATCATCAACGTCCATGCGCTCGGCGGTCTCGAGATGATGCAGGCGGCGGTCGAGAGCGCGGCCGGGCGAGCCGGCGAGCTCGGCATCGAACCGCCCCGAATCCTCGCGGTGACGTTGCTCACGAGCATCGCCCCCGAGGACCTCAACGAACTCGGATTGCAAGGCGGACCCGGCGAGAACGCGATTCGACTGGCCGCGCTGGCGCGCGACGCCGGGTGCGCCGGGGTCGTCTGCAGCGCCCAGGAGGCGGGCGATCTCAAGCGATTCTTCGGCGACGACTTTCTGACGCTGACGCCGGGCATTCGCCCGATCGGCAGCGCCCACGGCGACCAGAAGCGCGTCACGACGCCGGCGCAAGCCGTCGCGGCCGGCGCCGACTATCTGGTCGTGGGCCGCCCGATCGTCGAAGCCGCCGACCCGCTCGCGGCCGCGAAGGCCATTCTCGAGGAAATGTCCGTCCGCGCATGAACGCCGCGGGGCAGGATCTGTATCGAGCGCTCGCGCAGCGCGGCGCCCTTCTCGAGGGGCACTTTCGCCTGAGCTCCGGGCGGCACAGCAATCGGTTCGTGCAGAAGTTTCGCATCCTCGAAGATCCCGCGCTGCTCGAGCCGGTCGCGCGCGCAATCGCCGACAGATTTCGAGCGCTCGAGCCGACCGTCGTCGTCGGCGCCGCGGTCGGCGGCATCTTGCTCGCGTACGAAACGGCGCGCCAGCTCGGCACGAAAGCGATCTTCGTCGAGAAGGAGAACGGCGCACCGGCGCTGCGGCGCGGCTTCACGCTTGCCGCCGCGGACCGCGCGCTGCTCGTCGAAGACGTTCTGACGACCGGTCTTTCGATGCGCGAGACGATCGAGGTCGTGCGGCGCTCGGGCGCCGCGATCGTCGGTCTCGGAGTCGTCGTCGCCAGAGGTCCCGTCAACTTGGGCTCGCCGAAGATCGAGGAATCGACCTGCGCGTTGCTCGATCTCCCGCTGGAGTCGTACGACGAAACGCAGTGTCCGCAATGCCGCGCCGGCATACCGCTGACCGACCCGGGCTCGCGGCGGTCGTGACGATCGAAGTTCGGAAGAGCGAGCGCGCCGGCGCGCCGGCCGCGGCGGATCGCGAATTCGTAAAGGCCTTGGGGCGACGGTGCGTGATGTCCAGCGTCAGCCCGTTGCGCCCGGCATCCGAAGCGAACGCGCGCGCGGCCTTCGACCGGCTCTGCGAGATCGTCGAGGGTCAATCGCACGTGACGCTCATCGCTCAGCGCGACGGCGAACGGGCCGGCTTTCTGCTCCTGCTCGACGACCTGCCCGACGAGGTCACGCTGTTGCCGCAGGCGTTCGTCGCGTATATGGCCGTCGAGCCGGACCGGCGGCGCGAGGGGATCGCCGCAGCCCTCTTGGCCGCGGCCGAAGATGAGGCAAGACGGCGCGGCGCACCGTATATGGCCTTGATGGTCACCGACGAGAACGAAGCCGCCCGCCGGCTCTACGAGCGCCGCGGCTATCTGACCGAGCGGCGTCTGCTGTGCAAGCCGCTCTAGGCGCGGACCGCTGGCGGCGGATCGGTCTGATCGCCGGCGGCATTGCGCTCGCCGCGGCGGCATTGTGGTTTGCGGCGCACATCCCGCGAACGATTGCGATCTTCCTCACGGCCGCGTTCATTGCGTTCGGCGTGCGCCCCGTCTCGGCGCGCTTGGAGCGCCGCATGCCCAAACCGCTGGCGATCTCCATCGTCTTTTTCGGGCTGTTGCTCGTGATCGCCATCTTCCTCGTGATCGTCGTGCCGCTGACGATCAGTCAGACGCAACTCCTCGCGACGAACATTCCGAGCTATGCGACCACGGCTCAGGCCTGGCTCAACGGGGTGCAGAACGATCTCGATCAATACTTCCCCACGCTCAAGCTTCCGGTCTACGGCTTGAACGTCGGCAAGATCGGTGGGGCGCAGATGTCGGGTATCGTCAGCGGGGCGTTGGCGTCGATCGGCGCGATCGCGCTCAACACCGCGACCGGACTCTTCATTGCGTTCTCGTCGATCGTGCTTTCGTTCTTTTTCCTGCTCAACGACTCGCAGATCGCCGAAAGCTTCACCGCGCTGTTCCCGGCTCGAAAGCGGCAAACCGCGCAGAAGCTGGTTGCCGAGATCACCGAAGTCTTCGGGAGCTACATTTCGGGACAAGTGATCGTCAGCGCGATCACCGGTGCGGTGATCGCGATCGCGACGGCCATCATCGGCTTCAAGTTTTCGTTGATCATCGGACTCATCTCGGCCGTTGCGTACGCCATTCCGATCCTCGGCATGCTGATCGCCGAGCTGATCGCGATCCCGATGTGCGCGCCGCAGGGTCTGGGGATGATCGTTTGGGTGCAGGTCATCATGTTCGGCATGGCGCGAATCAGCGATAACGTGCTCGTCCCCAAGATCATGGGGAAATCGGTCGGCGTCTCGCCGATCGGAGCGATGTTTGCCGTCTTCGCCGGCGGCGAGCTGTTTGGAATCCCCGGGCTGATCTTAGGCATTCCGGCAGCCGCGCTCATCAAGATTCTGTGGCGCTACTTCATGGCGCCCTGGATCACCGGCCAACTCGAAAAGAGCTAGGGCGAGACGACGGCGGCGAGCGCGTCGCCGTAGATGACGACTCCGCAGGCCCGGGCGTGCGCGAGCCGCAGGGCGTTTGCGCCGGGGCCCAGATCGCTCTGCGCAACGGCGACCAGCAGCACGCCGTTTTGCCGTGCCTGCGTGCACGGCCTCTCGTCGGAGAGATCGAGCGTGCGCGTCGCCGGCGAGAGCACGTTGACGACGCCCAACCGCAGGCCCCAACCGCCGACCGCCGGCGGTCGCGCGCCGG
>JASHOM010000217.1 GCA_030041115.1 Vulcanimicrobiota bacterium
CCGCGCGATCCCGACGGCTTCGCTCGCTCCGTCTACGAGCGGACGGGCGTCGCCTGCGCGGTCGTCGATGCCAACGATCTCGGAAAAGCGACGGTGCTCGGCTGCTCGAGCGGCGTCTCGCGCGAAGGCGTGGCGTCGGCGCTGCTCGACAATCCTCACGGCAACAGCGACGAGCAGACGCCGATCGTCGTGCTCAAGTGGCGGGGCTCGGGGAGCAGCCCGCTGCGCGACGGTGCCCCATGAGCGGTTCCGGGTTGGGAACGCTGAGTTTATGGGCACTCTTCGGTTTCGCCGTCGCCGCCCTGGGCGCAGGCGTGCTCCTCGCGTTCTTCAGGCGCTTCGAAATTCGGCAGCACGCCTACGAAGACGCGCCGCAGACGCACCGGGTGAAAACCGGAACGCCGACGATGGGCGGCCTCGTCTTCGTCGCCGTGCTGATCGCAGCGCTGGGCATCAGCCGCGCGCCGCTGCTCGCAGAGCTGGTCTTCTTCGTCGCGCTCTGCGCCGGCATCGGCGCGATCGACGACGTCATCAAGGTGCGCCACGGCGCAAATCGCGGATTGCAAGCCCGCACGAAGTTTCTGGCTACGGCGCTGGCGGCCGCGATCTTCCTGCGCGAGGTGGCCGCCTCGCCGAGCTTCTTTCCGCCCGACGTCCTCTTCCATGCCGGAACGGTGACGTTGACGTCGGCGCACTGGCTCTGGCTTCTGCTGGGCATTCTTGCGATAACGGGAACGACGCACGCCGTCAATCTGGCCGACGGACTGGACGGTCTGGCCGCCGGAACGATGATTCCGCCGCTCGCCGTTCTCGCGGTCGTGGCCACCGGCAGCGCTGCTGCGGGCGCGGCGATCGGCGCGGCTGCGGGAATCGGCGCGTGCGCGGGCTTTCTGCTCTTTAACGCGCACCCCGCGCGGCTTTTCATGGGCGACACCGGGTCGCTCGCTCTCGGCGCGCTGCTGGCCGGCGTTGCAATCTTGGCCGGTGAGATGGTGCTGTTGGTCGTCATCGGCGGCGTCTTCGTCGCCGAAGCGCTGTCGGTGATCCTGCAGGTTTCGTATTTCAAAGCAACGGGCGGAAGTCGAATCCTTCGCATGAGCCCGTTGCACCATCACTTCGAGCTGGGAGGTTGGCCCGAGACGAAGGTGACGACGCGCTTCTGGCTTGCGTCGCTGCTCTGTTCGTTGGTAGGATGGGCCATCGTGCGATGAGCGAGACCTTTCAATTCGGCGCCGGCGAGACGATCCTAATCATCGGCCTGGGCCGCAGCGGATCGGCAAGCATCGAGGTGTTGAGCGAGCACCAGGTCCGCCTTTACGCTACCGACGAAAAACCTGCGGCGGAGCTCACCGGCGCGATTGCCTTCGCGCAGTCGCAGGGCGCGCGTTTCGTCGACGCCGCCCGGATCAACGAGATCGCGGGCCGGCTCACCTGCGCGATTCTGTCACCGGGCGTGCCGCCGACCTCGCCGGTCGTGCGGCAGCTCTACGAAGCCAACGTCCCGATCTTCGGTGAGATCGAGCTTGCCTATCGTCTTTGCAAATCGCCGATCATCGCGGTGACGGGAACGAAAGGCAAGTCGACGACGACCGCGCTGATCGGGCATCTGCTGCGCGGCTGCGGCCTGCCGGCGCGAGTCGGCGGGAACATCGGCAATCCGCTGATCAAAGAGGTGCGCGCGGCGGCGCCCGGCGATTGGATCGTCGCCGAGGTCTCGTCGTTCCAGCTCGAAACGATTCGCGCGTTCAAACCTCGCGTTGCCGTTCTGCTGAACCTCATGCCCGACCATCTCGACCGCTACCACTCGATGGACGAATACGCCGAGGCCAAGTACCGAATCTGCGCCAACCAGTCGATGACGGATTGGTTCGTCGGCAATCTGGACGATCCGCGAATCCGTGCCCTTCACTGGCGGCACGGTGATACGCGCGCGCAGGCCAGACAACTTTGGTTCACTCTCGAGAGCGGTGAGCAGGCGACGATGTACCTGCGCGACGGTGTCGTGACGTACGCGCCGGTTGCGGGCGATCCGCGCCCGATCGCCATCGTCCGGCGCGACGCCATTCCGCTGGCGGGCGAACACAACGTCCGCAACGCGATGGCGGCGCTGCTGGCTGCGCTCGCGGTCGGCTGTGCGCCCGAGCGGCTGCGCGAGGCCATCGCGACGTTCGAGCCGATGCCGCACCGGCTGCAAACCATCGCGGAGATCGATGGCGTGCGCTACGTCGACGATTCGAAGTCGACCAATCCGGCGGCGGTCATCGCGGGCTTGCGAACCTACGACGCACCGATCGTTCTGATCGCCGGCGGACGCTCGAAGGGAACGCCCTTCGACGCGATGGGTGCCGAGATCCGCAAGCGCGCGACCGCGCTGATCGCAATCGGCGAAGCCGGCAGCGCAATTCGCCGCGCCGCCCGCGGCGTCAACGCCGTCGCGGCCGGATCGATGGACGAGGCCGTGCGCCGCGCCCGCGAGCTCTCGCAACCCGGCGGCGTGGTCTTGCTCTCTCCCGGCTGCGCTTCGTTCGACATGTTCGCCTCGGCGGAGGATCGGGGCGAACGCTTCGCCGCCGCCGTGGCAGCCCTGCGGGAGCCCGCGGGTGCATAGCGCCGCAACGCTGCGCTCCCCGTCGCGCGCGCCGCTGGACACGGTGCTCTTCACCGCCGTCGCGGCGCTGATCGGAATCGGCCTCGTGATGGTCTTCTCCGCGTCGAGTGCGACGGCATACGCGGAGCACGGCGACATCGCGTATTATTTGAAGCGGCAGCTCGTCTGGCTCGCGGTCGGCCTAGCCGGCGCGTACGTCTGCTATCGCATCGACTATCGGCGCTTGCGCGCGGCCGCGCCGTATTTCTTGGTCGCGGCAATCGCCGGCCTGATGTTCGTCTTCGTTCCGCACGTCGGGCTCGGCGTCAACGGCGGACGGCGTTGGATCGGCACGGGGGGCTTGAGCATCGAGCCTTCGGAGTTTGCCAAGCTGGCGCTGGTGATCTACCTTTCGGCGGTGTTATCGGCTCGCGGCGAGCGCATTACGTCGCTTGCGCGCGGGCTCGTGCCGCTGTGCGTCCCCGTCGCGATCATGGCGGTGCTCGTGCTCAAAGAACCGGATATGGGAACCGCAAGCCTCCTGCTGTTCATCGCGCTCGCGCTCTTTTTTGCCGCAGGCGCGCGCTTGGTGCATCTCGCCGCGGTGATCTTGACGACGGTACCGTTGGCGGCGCTCACGGTGCTGGCAAGTCCGTATCGACGGGCGCGCGTCTTTGCCTTCATGGACCCGTGGAAGGACCCGCTCAATACGGGATTCCACATCGTTCAGTCGCTCTTGGCGCTGGGCAGCGGCGGGCTCTTCGGCGTCGGTTTGGGCGCGTCGCGCGCAAAGTTCTTCTACCTGCCCGAGCAGTACACCGACTTCATCTTCTCGGTGCTCGGCGAAGAGCTCGGACTGATCGGAACGCTGGCCGTCATCGCGCTTTTCGTTACGCTGGCCTATCGCGCGGTTCGGATCGCGCTCGCCGCCTCGGACCGGTTCGGCTTCTTCTTGGCGATCGGGTGCGCCGCGATGATTACGATTCAGGCCTTCGTCAACATCGGAGTCGTCTCGTCGTCCTGGCCGGTGACCGGCGTTCCGCTGCCCTTCATTTCTTTCGGCGGCAGCTCGCTCGTCGTCAATCTCCTGGCGGTCGCGCTGATCGCAAACGTCGGACGAAACGCGAGTGTCGTAGCGGGCCGCGCGTGACCGTCGTTTTCGCGGGCGGCGGTACCGGCGGTCATCTGTACCCGGCAATCGCGATCGCCGACGCGCTGCGCGAACGCCGCGCGTCGATTTCCTTCATCGGTACGGCGGATCGCCTTGACGCGACGATCGTTCCGAAAGCCGGGTACGAGCTTCATGCGATTGCGAGCCATTCGTTGCCGCGCTCTCCCTCGCTCGCATTCGTGCGCGCGATCGGGTCGAACCTGAAAGGAACGCTGCAAAGCCTGCGCCTCCTCGCAGCCCAGCGGCCCGATCTGGTGATCGCCACCGGCGGCTACGTCTGCTTTCCGGTGGCGCTCGCGGCGCGGATTGCGCGCATGCTGCGGCTCAGCACCGCGCCGCTCGTGCTGCTCGAGCCCAACGCCGAGCCCGGCTTGACGACCCGCCTGCTCCGGCCGATCGTCGACGAAGTCTGGGGCTGGGGCACGACCGGCATTCCGGTCCGCTCGACCCTGCGCCCGCTGCCCTCGCGCGACGCCGCGATCGCGCGACTCGGCCTCGATCCCTCGCTGCGGACGCTGGTGGCAATGGGCGGAAGCCAAGGGGCACGTTCGATCAACGACGCGCTCGTCGGCCTGGTCGAGCGCGACGCCGTGCCGCGCGGCTGGCAAATTCTGGCCTTGACCGGCAGCGACGACTACGAGCGCGTCGCCGCCGCGTTGCCCAATGCGCGCCCGTATCTCGACGACATGGGCGACGTCTACGCGGCCGCCGACTTGATCTTGGCTCGCGCCGGTGCGTCGACCCTGGCCGAGCTCGCCGCGCTCGGGAAGCCGGCGATTCTCGTCCCGTATCCGCACGCGGCGCAAGCGCATCAAGCGGCAAACGCCGCGCACTTCGAAGCCGCGGGCGCCGCGGTGATCCTGCGCGACCGCGACCTGCAAGCCGGCGGCCTGCCCACGCTGCTCGCTCGAACCGTCGAGGCCCGACGGCTGCAAGCGCTCGTCGCCGGTGCCGCGTGCTTGGGAGGCGGCGATCCGCTGAGCGCGATCCTCGCCCGGATCGACGTCTTACTCTCTCGAAAGACCCGGCGGTGAGCTATCATTTCGTCGGCGTCGGCGGGATCGGCATGAGCGCGATTGCGCGCATTCTGCTGGCCCGCGGCGAGCCGGTAACCGGATCGGACGTCAACGGCTCGCCGCTCGTCGAAGAGCTGCGCGCGCAGGGCGCGCGCATCGCAATCGGTCATCACGCGCGCAACGTTCGCAACGCGCACATCGTGGTCGTCAGTTCGGCCGTCGACCGCCGCAATCCGGAGTGCGTTGCGGCCGCGCGCGCCGGCATCCCGGTGTTGCGTCGAGGTGAGATGCTCGCGCGTCTCATGCGCGAGCGGCGCGGCATCGCGGTCTGCGGCACCCACGGTAAGACCACGACGACGGCGATGACGCACGCGGTCCTCGTTCGGGGCGGTATCGACGCGGGGCTGGTCTTGGGCGGCATCGACTCGTTGCTCGGCAGCAATGCCTACGACGGCACGTCACCGTGGTTCGTCACCGAAGCCGACGAATCCGACGGATCCTTCGCGCTGCTCGAACCGTCGATGGCAATCGTCACCAATATCGAAAACGATCATCTCACCAGCGACGATGAATTGCCCGGACTCGCCCGCGCCTTCGCCGAGTTTCTGGCCAAGCTCCCGGAAGACGGGCTCGCGGTCATCGGGATCGATAATCCGCTTGCCGCGTCGCTGACCTCGCACGAGCTGCGCGCCGCGGTCGTGACGTTCGGCCTGGCTCCTCAGGCGCGGATGCGTGCCGCGAACCTGCGCTTCGGCCGTTTCGGATCGACGTTCGACGTCGTTGCCGGCGAGCGCACGATCGGAAGCGTCGAGTTGTGCGTTCCCGGAGCGATGAACGTGCAGAACGCGCTGGCGGCCATCGCCGTCGGACATCGCCTCGAGCTGCCCTTTGCGACGATCGCGGCGGCCCTGCACGCGTTTCGCGGCGTGCGCCGGCGGTTCGACGTACTCCTCGCCAACCGGCGCGCGACGATCGTCGACGACTACGCTCACCATCCGACCGCGGTGCGCGCGACCATCGCCGCGGCGCGTCAATGTCATCGCGGTGAGCTGGTCGTCGCGTTCCAGCCGCACCGCTATACGCGCACCGCGTTCCTCGCGCGCGAGTTCGCCGCCGCGTTGAAGGACGCGGATCGAATCTATCTCGCGCCGCTCTACGCGGCGTCGGAGCCGGCGATCCCCGGGGTCAGCGAACGCTCGATCGGCGAAGCCCTCGCGGCCGCCGGCGCACGCGTCGATTATGCCGGATCGCTCGAGGAACTGGAGGACCGGCTCGTCGAGGAAGCTCCGCCCGGCGCGATGATTCTGATGCTCGGAGCGGGCGACATCACCGAGGCGGCGGCGCGGCTTGCCGATCGCTTCGCCGCGCCGGCCGAAGCCCGCGCATCGCTGGGCGCGTGAGCGTCACAACGGCGCGCGCTTTGCGCAGCTTGCTCGAGAAATCCGATCGCGAGTCGCTGCGCGAGATTTTCGGCGCGCGAGTCCGCTTCGGCGAGCCGCTCGCGCCGTACACGTCGTGGAAGATCGGCGGCCCGGCCGATGCGTTTGCGACCGTGCACGACGAAACCGAGCTCGCACGTCTCGTGCGCTTTGCCACGCGGCGCCGGATGCCGTGGTGGATCATCGGCGCGGGCAGCAACGTTCTCGTCGGTGACGGCGGCGTGCGCGGCATCGTCATTCGGCTCGCGGGCGAGTTTGCGCTGGTGCGCGTCCGGGTCGAGCACGGCCGCGTGATCGTCGAGGCCGGCGGCTCGGCCGACCTGGCTCTGGTGACGGCGAAAGCCGCATCGGCCGGCGCCGCCGGCATCGGTTCGCTCGCCGGAATCCCCGGAACGATCGGCGGATCGTTGCGGATGAACGCCGGCACCGATCGCGAGATCGGGGAGTTCGTTCGCGACGTTTGGGTTCAGTCGGCGAGCCGGCCCGAGCCGCATCGCGCAAGCATTCGCTATCTCTATCGACGCTCGACGCTGGAACGTGACGTCGTCGTCTCGCGCGTCGTGCTGGAGTTTGCCGCGTCGAGCGCGCGCGACGTGCGCAGCGAGATGCAGACGCGGCTGGTCAGGCGCAAGAGAACGCAGCCGATCGCTCTGCCCAACGCCGGCTCGTGCTTCCGCAATCCGTCCGGCGAGGCGGCGGCGCGGCTGATCGAGGCTGCCGGCGCTAAGGGATGGCGCGAAGGCGATGCTGAAGTCTCGACGCTGCACGCCAATTTCATCAACAACCTGGGCGGAGCGACGGCGAAAGACGTGGCCACGCTGCTCGCGCGGATGCGCCGCGCGGTGCGCGATCGTTGGGGCGTCGAACTGCAGCTCGAAGTTCATCTGGTCGGAGTCTTCATCGATGCAACGTGATAAGGGAACGAAAGCGCGAGTCGCGGTCGTAATGGGCGGCGACAGCGCCGAGCGGGAGATCTCGATCCGATCGGGGTCGGAAGTGATGCGCGCGCTCGGCGCGCTCGGCTACGACGCCCAGTCGCTCGATTTCGACCAGCGACTCGTCGATGCGCTGCGCCGGCTCAAACCCGACGTCGTCTTCGTCGCTCTGCATGGACGAGGCGGCGAGGACGGGCACGTGCAGGCGTTGCTCGAGTATCTCTCGATCCCCTATACCGGCAGCGGCCTCGAAGCTGCCGCGCTCTCGATGGACAAGCATCTCACCAAAAAACTGCTGGCGGCCGAAGGCCTGCCGACGCCGGTCTGGGACCTTTTCGATCTCGGCGGAGGGACGCTGCCGCTGCTTCCCGGTTCGCTCGATCTGCCGTTGGTCATCAAACCGCGCTTCGAGGGATCGTCGTCCGGCGTCACGATCGTGCGCACGCACGAAGAATGGACCAACGCGATGCTGGAGGCGTCGAAATCGTACGCCCAGATTCTCGCCGAAGAATACGTCGAGGGACGCGAGTTTACGTGCGCGGTGCTCGGCGAGGAAGCGCTGCCGATCGTCGAGATCGTCGCCAATCGCGACGGCTTCTACAGCTACGATGCCAAATACGAGCCGGGCGGCAGCACGCACGTCGTTCCGGCGCGAATCGACGAGAACCTGGCCGCGCGCCTGCAGATGCTCGCGCTCTCGGCCCACCGGCTGCTCGGCTTGCGCGACTATTCGCGCGGCGACTTCATCGTCACGCCGGATCAGCGCCCGTATTTGCTCGAAATGAATTCGCTCCCGGGGCTGACGCCGGTAAGCCTCCTTCGCGATGCCTGCGCCGCCGGCGGAATCTCGTTCGAAGCGTTGGTCGAGCGGCTCGTCGGTTACGCACGCGCCCGTTCCGATTTGCGCGAGCCCGTCGCTTAGGCGCCGAACGTCTCCGCGTCGTCGGCGATGAGCAGATCGAGGCGCGAGGATTCGGGCGGCAGCCGGCTCGCAATCGGATAGCGCCGAACGAACTGCGGATCGTTCAACCGCTCGGCGATCGTGCGACCTTCGAGCTTCGCGTTGATTTCGGGATAGCGCTCCGGGTTGCTATGCTCGCGAATCCAAGCAGCGATCTCCGCGTCGGAGGCGGCGCGCGCGATTGCCGCGCGCAACGAGCTTTCCGCAATCTCGAGCGCGTTGAGCAGACTCGAGCTGAAACCGGTGATTTGATATTCGCCGAGATTGCCGCCGGGCAGCGTGGCGCGCAGTTTGTCGACGGTGCGAGCGGCCATGAGCAGATCGAGGCCGGGCAGGAGCTCGCGGGGACTGCGTGGCGGGCGTTGCGTTAGGTCCAATGCATTCATATCGGCCAACCATTTTTAACCAGGCAGCCCACCGATGCCTCTGCCAAGGCGCGTTCGCGCAAGAGTCGAAACTCCGGGCTACGGGGAAAGCATCCCGTTGTCATCGCTCGCCATCTTATGGAGGAATCCTTGCCTACCGTTGTCGATCGTGGTCTCGAAGGGGTCGTCGTCGGGTCCACTCAGCTCAGTAACGTCGAAGGAACGATCGGACGCCTAACCTATCGCGGCTACGACATCGACGATCTCGCGCCGAACGCGACGTTCGAGGAGATCGTCCATCTCCTGCTCTACGGCCAACTCCCGAATCGCCACCAGCTCGATGCGCTCAAGCGCGAACTGGGTTCGTGCCGCGCGCTTCCCGAGCCGTTGCTGCGCGCGATGCACAGCGTGCCGAAGACGGCATGGCCGATGGAGGTGCTGCGAACGGTCGTTAGCGGCTTGGGACTCTTCTCGCCCGTCAATGCGCAGGGCGAGCATCACGCCGACGTGCATACCGCGATCGAACTGATCGCCAAGTTTCCGACGATCGTCGCGGCTTGGGATCGCATTCGCCGCGACCTCGATCCGATCTCGCCGCGTTCCGACCTCTCGCAAGCCGGCAACTTCCTTTACATGCGCACCGGCAAGGTTCCGCATGCCATCGAAGAGGACTCGCTCGACACGTACTTCGTGCTGCTGGCCGACCACTCGTTCAACGCGTCGACGTTTGCGGCGCGCGTGGCCGCATCCACCCGCGCGGACATGTACGCGTCGGTCACGGCCGCGCTTGCGACGCTGCAAGGCGATCTGCACGGCGGCGCGGCGACCGCCGCCTATCGAACGCTATCGGAAGTGAAGACGCCGGAAAACGCCGAGCCGTACGTGCGCGACATCCTCGATCGGGGGCGTCGAATCATGGGCATGGGACACCGCGAGTACAAGGTGCGCGATCCGCGCGCGCGGCATCTCGAAGCGATGGCCAAAGAACTCGCGCAGCACGTCGGCGGCGAGCGCTGGTACGAGACCGCGCACGCAGTCGAAGAGGCGAGCCGCAAGGTGTTGCAAGAGCGCAAGCCCGGCAACACGATCTACGCGAACGTGGACTTCTATACCGCGCCGGTGCTCGCCGACCTCGGCGTTCCCGGCGACGAGTTCACGTGCTTGTTCGCATGCGGACGAATCGCCGGATGGGCCGGGCACATCCTGGAGCAGCTTGCCGACAACCGGCTCATACGGCCGCAAGCGACCTACGAAGGACCGCCGGCGGGACCGTACGTTCCGGTCGAACAGCGGCCGGCGAACGGCGCCCGGGGCTAACGGAAGGCGCGGCGCATGCTAGTCGTGCCGGCAATCGACTTGCGCGACGGAACGTGCGTGCGCATGAAGCAAGGGGATCCGACGACCGAAATCGAGTACGCCGGCGATCCGGTCGAGCGGGCACGGGCCTTCGTCGACGCCGGCGCGCGACGCTTGCACGTCATCGATCTCGACGGAGCCTTCGGTGCGGGCGAGAACCTGGCCGCCGTCGAGCAGATTTGCACGTCGGCCGGCGTGCCGGTGCAAATGGGCGGCGGCATACGCACGGTCATGCACGCCGAGCGCGCGTTTGCGGCCGGCGTTTCGGAGATCATTCTCGGCACGCTCGTCGTCGAGGACGAACGGCTCGCGCGCCACATGATCAACCGTTTTGCCGGACGCGTCATCGTCGCGATCGACGCGCGCGGGTCGCAAGTCGCCACGCACGGCTGGCAAGAGCGTACGCCCGTCGACCGGGACGCCCTCGTCCGGCATGTGGCGCAGTGGGGCGCCTCGCGCGTCATCTTTACCGAAATCCGGCGCGACGGCATGGGCGAGGGATACGACATCGAGGCGCTCAACGCGGTCGCCAATGCAGCCGAGGTGAAGGTGACGGCGAGCGGCGGCGCGCGCAACATCGAGGACTTGCGCGAGCTCAAGAGCAGCGTTCCACTCACCGTGGACTCGTGCATCGTGGGAAGCGCGCTCTACAACGGCACGATGAACCTGCGCGAGGCGATCGCGGCGGTCGCCTAGCGTTCCTCGTCGACGTACTCGCGCGGCAGGTCGCGCGGCAAGCGCGTCACGATCTCGTAGTTGATCGTTTCGGCCCAGCTCGCCCAGTCGTCAACCGAAATCGAAGCGCTGCCGTCGCGGCCGATGAGCGTGACCGCCGAGCCGGCGCGCGCGTCCGGCGCGGCGCTCAAGTCGATCTGCGTCATGTTCATCGCGACGCGTCCGACGATCGGGCAGAGCGCGCCGTCGACGGCAAAGGCGCCGCGGTTCGAGAGAGCGCGCGGCACGCCGTCGGCGTAACCGGCCGGAACGACACCGATCCGCATGTCGTGCGGCGCGTGAAAGCTGCCGCCGTAGCCCACCGACGCGCCCGCCGCGATCCGTCGCGCAACGACGAGCTGCGAGCGATACGACAGCGCGGGCTGCAGCTCGACCGCGGCGGCGAGCGCTTCGCGCGTCCGCTGCGACGGCATCAGGCCGTAGAGCGCGATGCCCAAGCGCGCCATGTCGAGACGCGTCTGCGGCCAGAGCAGCGCCGCGGCCGAGGCTGCGATGTGCGCAGCGGGTTTCAACGACCGGCGCTCGAGCAGCGGCTTGGCCTGCGCGAGAGCGCGCTCGAATGCGGCGAGCTGGTGCATGGTGTACGGTGAGTCGAGCTCCTCGGCCGAGGCCAGGTGCGAGAAGATGCCGGCAACGGCGAGCTCGGGCATCCGAAGGACGTCCTCGAGCGCATCGACCAGCTCGTGCGCTTCGAAGCCCAAGCGGTTGAGGTCGGTATTGACCTTGACGTGCACCGCGGCGGAGCGCTGCCGTTTGCGGGCCGCGGCGCAAAGGCGGCGCGCAAACTCTCCTACGCTCCACAGCGCGATCTCGGCGTCGGCGGCGAGCGCGTCGTCGAGCGCGGCCGACGGAATCGGGCCCAAGATCAGCACGGGAGCCGCGACGCCGGCAGCACGCAGTTCCACAGCCTCCTCGGCCGCGTAGACGCACAGGCGCGCCGCGAAGGGTTCCACCGCCCGGGCAACCGGCACGAGACCGTGGCCGTAGGCATTTCCCTTGACCACGAAGGCCGCACGCCGCGGACCGACGAGGTCGCGCAGGACGGCCGCGTTGTGGCGCAGGGCCCCCAGCGAGATCCGCAGAGTACCGATCATGGCAAGCGAGCCTCTACCTGCCGCACCTTCCGTTCATCGGGCGGGCATTCGCCCGGGGTTGCACTCGCGCCTAGAGTTTGCTAGTATGGCACGGCTAGCGCTCTTGCGCTGAGAGTGCTAAACCCCAATTCCTCGCCTAGTCAACCCAAGTAAGTGGAGGTTTTCCGTGAATCTCAAGCCCTTGTTCGACAACGTGGTTGTCGAACACGTAGAGCAACAAGACAAGACGACCGGCGGCGTCTTCCTTCCGGATACGGCCAAGGAAAAGCCGCAAGAGGGCATCATTCGCGCCGTCGGAGCCGGCCGCGTGACCGATAAGGGCGGCGTCGTCGAGATGCATGTCAAGGTCGGCGACCGCGTGCTGTATCGCAAATACTCGGGGAGCGAAGTCAAGATCGACGGCACCGAGTACCTCATCATTCCTGAAAAAGACATTCTCGCCATCGTCGACAAAGTGCCGGCCGGCGTCTAAGGAGTTCAAGTTTTACAATGGCTGCAAAGCAACTCGTATTCGATGAAAGCGCGCGGCGCGCGCTGGAGCGCGGTGCGAACACTCTCGCCGACGCGGTGAAAGTGACGCTCGGCCCCAAGGGCCGTAACGTCGTGCTCGACAAGAAGTTCGGCTCGCCGACGATTACCAACGACGGCGTGACGATTGCCAAAGAGATCGAGCTTCCCGACGTGTTCGAGAACATGGGGGCCCAGCTCGTCAAAGAAGTCGCCTCGAAGACCAACGACATCGCCGGCGACGGAACGACCACCGCGACGGTGCTCGCGCAAGCGATCATTCGCGAGGGTCTGCGCAACGTGACCGCGGGCAGCAATCCGCTGCTGATCAAGCACGGCATCGAGAAGGCCGTCGCGATCGCGGTCAAGGAGATGGAGTCGTTCAAGCAGACGATCAACACCAGAGAGCAGACGGCTCAAGTTGCCTCGATTTCCGCAAACGATCCGGAGATAGGTGAGCTTATCGCCTACGCCATGCATGGATCCGCGGACGGCAAAAGGCACGGCGTCGGCAAAGACGGCGTGATCACCGTCGAGGAGTCCAAGACGATGAAGACGGACGTCGAATTCAAAGAAGGCATGCTCTTCGACAAAGGATATATATCGCCGTATATGGTCACCGATTCGGAGCGCATGGAGGCCATACTCGACGATCCATACATTCTCGTCACGGAGCGCAAGATCTCGGCAATCGCCGACATCCTTCCGCTGCTCGAAAAGGTGGTTCAAGTCCAGAAGCCGCTGCTCATCATCGCCGAAGATGTCGAGGGTGAGGCGCTCGCGACGCTGGTTGTGAACAAGCTGCGCGGCACTTTCACGTCGGTCGCGGTCAAGGCGCCGGGCTTCGGCGACCGCCGGAAGGAAATGCTGAAGGATATCGCGGCGCTGACGGGCGCAATCGTGATTTCCGAAGAGCTCGGACTGAAGCTGGATAAAGTAACGACAGAGCAGCTTGGTCGCGCGAAGCGGGTCAAGGTAACGAAGGACGAGACCACGATTGTCGACGGCGCTGGCAAAGAGGACGCGATCAAAGGCCGCATCGAGATGATCAAGAAGCAGATCGAGGATACCGACTCGGATTTCGATCGTGAGAAGCTCCAGGAGCGGCTGGCAAAGCTCTCCGGCGGCGTCGGCGTGATTCAAGTCGGTGCCGCGACCGAAACGGAGCTCAAGGAAAAGAAACATCGCATCGAGGATGCGGTCAGCGCGACGCGGGCGGCCCTCGAGGAAGGCATAATTCCAGGTGGTGGAAGCTCGCTCATCCATGCGATACGAGCCATAGACAAGCACGAGCCACCGAAGAGCAACGGTCACAGTGCTCTGTGGGTCGACGAGAAAATCGGCATCAACATCGTGCGCAAGGCGCTCGAAGAGCCGACGCGTCAAATCGCCGACAACGCCGGTTTCGAAGGCTCGGTTCAGGTCAACGCGGTCCGCGCGAAGGCCTCACCGTTCGGTTTCGACGCGATGAGCGGCGAGGTGGTCGACATGTTCAAGGCGGGCATCGTCGAGCCGCTCAAGGTGACGCGCGCGGCCCTGCAAAATGCCGCGTCGATCGGTGCCTTAATCCTTACGACCGAGACGCTGGTTGCCGACAAGCCCGAGCCCAAGAAGGAAGCCGCCGGGGCGCCCGGCGGCGGCATGGGCGGCTACGACATGATGTAAGGGTACGGAGTCGTTACATCGAGGGGGTCCGGTGGAAACACCGGGCCCCTTTTCTCATCCCGCCGAGGTTTCCCAGAGTTTCGGACAGAGCAGCGTGTCGACGGGATTGCCGGCGAGCGAGTCGACCATGTCCTCGGTAACGTTGAACTGAATGCTCGCGGGCCAACCGGACCACGGAACGGGAAACGGTATCGGAATTCGAACGTAGTGATATTGGTGCGTCGGCGTGCGCAATCGCAGCGCGAGCTGCTGAGAGCCGGGCGCCGCCGACGAGTCGGGATAAAACCACGCGTAGTAGGCATCTTGGTCGTTCTCGACGACGATTTGCTCGGGAAGCTGCGGCGGAATGGGTTTGTTGCAAACGGCCTGGCTTTTTTGAAAGAGCAGATAAGTCGGAGCGACGTAGAGAAATGATTGCGGCGCGGTGCCCGAGAGCAGCACCGGCTTTCCCGGCGGCGGCGCGGGGGCATCGGCGAGCTTCTCGTTGATGCTTCGGTCGTGTCCCGGTATGAAGAAAAGATAATCCTCGGCCGAACAGCGATACGCCGGCGCCTCGACGTCGAGCTTGAAGATGCCGAACGAGCTGTCGAGCTCGACGATCGCTTCGCCCTCGTCGCCGCGTTCGACGCGATAGACTCGGTCGATCTGCAGGCGGCCGATGCGATCGCTCAGGCGGACGTGCAGCGCGACGGTCGTTTCCGGGGTAGCGCGAGCGATCGCGGCGCAATAACCGACGTGAAGGATGACGTGAGAAGGCGGCAGCATGCGGCGAAGGTTCGCTAGAGGGGAGGGCGAATACCGTCTGCTCCATGCCCGCGCGGTTCGTCAACGACTTCACCGTACGCGTGGCCACGGTCAACGGCTCGGGAAGCCAATCCTCGAACCTCGTCCTGACCAATGCCATCGCACGCTTGGGCATTCCGGTCGCTCCCAAGAACGTCTTCCCTTCGAACATCGAAGGCTTGCCGACGTGGTTCGACGTGCGCATTTCCGCCCTCGGCTATCAGTGCCGCGCGCGCGACTTCGACGTGCTGGTCGCCCTCAATGCGGCGACGTGGGCGCAAGACGTCACCGGCGTCAAGCCGGGCGGCGCGGTGGTCCACGAAGAGAGCTTTCCGTGCAAAGGCGATACGTTGCGCGAAGATCTGGTCTACTACGCCGTTCCGTTTGCGGCGCTGGCGAAAGAGCATTTCGCCGACAAGGGCGACCTGCGCAAGTATCTGATGAACATGATCTACGTGGGAGCGCTCGCGCAGCTGCTCGAGATTCCGATGAGCACGATCGAAGAGAGTTTGCGCGCGCAGTTCCGCAGCAAGGCCGCCGCGGTCGAGCTGAACATGGCCGCCATCCGAGTCGGGCTGGAGTACGCGCAGGAGCACTTCGAAAAGCACGATCCGTGGCGGGTGGTGCCCATGAGCGGCAAAACCGACGGGCTCATCTTCATGGAGGGTAATCGCGCGGCGGCGCTGGGGTGCGTCATGGGGGGCTGCACGGTCGCCGCGTGGTATCCGATCACGCCGTCGTCGTCGCTCTGCGAGTACTTCATTCAATATTGCGAGCGGTATCGAGTCAACCGGGAATCGGGCGAGCGCAACGTGGCGATCGTTCAGGCCGAAGACGAGCTGGCGGCCGCCGGAATCGTCTTCGGCGCCGGCTGGGGCGGCGCGCGCGCGATGACGTCGACGTCGGGCCCGGGCATCTCGTTGATGGCCGAATACGCCGGGTACGGCTATTTTGCCGAAGTTCCCGGCGTGATTTTCGACGTGCAGCGAGCCGGTCCGTCGACCGGCCTCCCGACCCGCACGATGCAGGGCGACGTCGCGTTTGCGTACACGCTCTCACACGGCGACACGAAGCATATCGTTTTGTTGCCGGCGACGGTTCGAGAGGCGTACGAGTTTGCCATGGAAGCCTTCAATCTGGCGGACCGTTTTCAGACGCCCGTCTTCGTTTTGAGCGATCTCGATCTCGGCATGAACTCCTGGCAGACGCCGGCGCTGCCGTATCCCGACAAACCCTTCGACCGCGGCAAGGTGCTTGCGGCCGACGATCTCGCTTCGATGAAGTCGTGGGGGCGTTACCGCGACGTCGATAAGGACGGCATCCCCTATCGCACGCTTCCGGGCACCAAACACCCGGGCGCCGGTTTCTTCACGCGCGGAACCGGACACGACGAAGAGGCTCGCTATTCCGAGATGCCCGAGGTCTGGCAGCGCAATCTCGACCGGCTCACGCGCAAGCACGACACGGCGCGCACCGCCGTTCCGGCGCCGGTCGTCGAAGAGAGAAAGGGTCCGAAGATCGCCATCCTGGCCTACGGCACCACGCATCATGCCGTCGTCGAGGCGCGCGATTTCTTGAAAGACGCGGGCATCGAACTGAACTACATGCGCGTGCGCGCGCTTCCGCTCTCGCCGGAGGTTGCGACGTTCGTCCAACGTCACGACCGGGTCTACGTCGTCGAACAGAACCGGGACGGCCAGCTCTACGGGATCCTTCGCACGGAGCTGCCCACGCACTTGATCGGACGGCTGGAATCGATCCGTCACTACAACGGCGTGCCGATCGACGCTCACGCGATCATCGATCCGCTGCTGGAAGAGGAGCGCGCTCCCGCGGTGGTGGCCGAATGACGAGAACCCTTCGACATGCTCGGGGTGATGAGATGACAGGTGACACGTGACCACGAATTTAGTTGGGCTGACGCGCGAGGTTTACAAGGGTCTGCCGACGACGCTGTGCGCCGGTTGCGGGCACAATTCGATCACCAATCATTTGATCAAGGCGCTCTACGAATACGGCGTCGAGCCGCACAAGCTCGCGAAGATGAGCGGCATCGGCTGTTCGTCCAAGACGCCGGCCTATTTCGTCGAGCAAGCGCACGGCTTCAACGGTTTGCACGGCCGCATGCCGTCGGCCGCAACCGGGGCGAAGCTGGCCAATCGCGAGCTGCTCGTGCTGGGGATCAGCGGCGACGGCGATACCGCCAGCATCGGACTGGGACAGTACTGCCACATGATCCGCCGCAACCTCGATTGCACGTACATCGTCGAGAACAACGGCTGCTACGGTCTGACCAAGGGGCAGTTCTCGGCCACGGCCGACGTCGGCTCGACGCAAAAGGGCGGCAAGGTCAACGAATACGCGACGATCGACATCTGCGGTTTGGCGATCGAGCTGGGCGCGACGTTCGTCGCGCGGTCCTTCTCCGGCGACGGCAAACAGCTCGTTCCATTGCTGCAGGCCGCTTTCTCGCACCGGGGTACTGCGATTCTCGACGTGATCAGCCCGTGCGTAACGTTCAACGACCACGCGGGTTCGACGAAGAGCTACGCGTATGTCAAAGATCACGACGTCGTGCTGCACACCGCCGACTATATCGCCGGCGGACGCGAGATCACCGTCGAGTACGAGCCGGGCACGGTACGTGACGTCGAGCTCGAGGACGGCTCGCACGTGTTGCTGCGCAAGCTTACGGCCGATTACGACCCGACCGACGGGATCGGTGCGCTGCGCACGATCCACGAGTCGCGCGCTCGCGGCGAATTCGTGACCGGCTTGCTCTTCGTCGACACAAAGGAACGCGATCTCTGCGAACGCGAGCGGCTTACCCGAACGCCGCTCGCGCAGCTCGACGAGGAGGCGCTGCGCATCGGCCGCGACGATTGGGAGCGGCTGATGTCATCGCCGTAGATACCGGTCCGCTCGTCGCGGCGTTGCGCGGCGCGAGGTCGGTCTTCGCGCTGAGCGGTTCGGGGATTTCAGCGGAGAGCGGCTTACCGACCTTTCGCGGGGTCGGCGGGCTATGGCGAACGCATCGCGTCGAAGAGCTTGCCTCGCCCGAAGGCTTCGCGCGCGACCCCCGGCTCGTCTGGACGTGGTATAACGAGCGCGCGTCCGCGCATCGGCGGGCCGAGCCGAACGCCGGTCATTACGCGCTGGCGCGGCTCGAAGAAGCGATCGGAGACTTCACGCTGGCAACGCAGAACGTCGACTCGCTGCATCGCCGCGCCGGTTCGCGCAACGTGTTGGAGCTGCACGGCGATCTGCGCGAGGCTCGCTGCACGCAGTGCGGCGCGCGGCGTGCCCTCGATGCGACGGGCCTGCCGCTGACGGAGATCGAGCACGCCTGCGGCGGACGCTTGCGGCCGAACATCGTCTGGTTCGGCGAACCGCTTCCGGCGGCCGTTTGGCGAGAGGCCGAAGCCGCGGCCGCGCGCGCCGACGCGATCTTGGTCGTCGGCACGAGCGCCGTCGTCTATCCAGCCGCCGCGCTCGCCACGCGGTACAACGATCGCGCCTTCGTTGCCGAGATCAATCCGGAGGAAACGGCGATCAGCGTCCGGGTCGACTGCGCGCTGCGCGCACGCGCAGCGGAGTTGCTGCCCCGGATCCTAGATAAGCTACAGCGCTAGCACCGGTAGAATGCCGCGCGCGCCACTGCCGCGGGGTTTCAGTCCGCTATCGCGGGGTGATCATTGTAACCAACCGATAGCGTTGGTCGATGATGTTCGAACGGTCGTGTCGTCGTAACCCCTCCGCAAGAGGAAACATCAAAATGAAAATTAGGGTAACCTCCTTGTTCGCGGCTCTTGCTCTTCTGAGCTTGTCGCTGGCTGGGCAAAACGGCAGCCCGGCATTAGGGGCTGTTTCGCGCGGACAATAGGTTTTTCCGGATGACCCGCCGAGCCATTTTCTGCTCGCAACGTCCACACCGTTCGGTAATGCCCGGAAAAGTGTGTAGATTGGCTGGCTGAGCCCCCGTCGAGGGCCAAAGCGGCCATCGGGTCAACTCTTGGAGATCATAACAAATGAAACGCAAGAGAAAGGACCCGATGACCAATCTGAATCTTCCTTCCGGGCAGCGCGAGGCCCTGGCCGACCTGCTCGCGACCAAGGATGTGGACGTGCTGCGCGAGATGCTGCAGCTGGTCTACCGTGCCGCGATTGAGGCGCAGTTTGACGAGCAGGTCGGCGCCGACCGGTACGAGCGCACCGACGACCGCCACGACCTGCGCAACGGGAGCCGCCGCCGTGATCTGAACACCCGAGTCGGCGATTCCAGCCGACGAGCATCGAGCGCTTCCGGCGCAGTGAGCGCGCACTCATTGCCGTGATCCAGGAGGCATTCGTCGCCGGCGTGAGCACCCGCGACATGGCCAAGGTGCTCGAGCAGATGGGCGTTGAGCGGCTGGCCACATCGCAGATCAGCGAGCTGTGCACCGAACTGGACACCAAGGCTGAGGCATTTCGGAACCGGCGGCTGGAAGGGAGATCGCCTCTGGCGTGAATCTGCACGGCGAACGGGAGGTCCTCGGGATCGACGTGGTCGACACCGAGAGCGCTGAGAGTTGGACCGGGTTCCGACGCGGGCTGCGCAAACGCGGCCTGGCGGGCACCAAGCTGGTCATCAGCGACGCGCACGAGGGGCTCAAGGCGGCGATCAACGCCGTGATGAGTGGCGCCGGCTGGCAGCGTT
>JASHOM010000023.1 GCA_030041115.1 Vulcanimicrobiota bacterium
GCTCGAACGATCGAAGGCGATCATCGCGCTGGGTCCTTGACCGACGCTCATCGGCTGCGAGGGTGAGGAGGTGCGGCTCGTCGGATCGCCCTCGCCGACGATCACGACGTCGCCGTAAACGAGCGGTGCGCTCATCAAAGGATTCGGCACGTGTGCTTTCCAGAGTATTTGACCGTTGCCGGTATCGATCGCGTAGAGCGAGCCGTTGTTGTTGCCGACGTACAACGTTTCGCCGATCACCGTCGGACTCGCCGAAATCTGGCCTCCCGTCTCCAGCCGCCAGCTCGTCTCGAGCTGCCCGGCGACCACGGCGTTGTTTGCCGGACCCAAGCGAAACTGCGTCCAAAGCGGAGCGATGACGGCCATCGAGATGGCAAGCCAACCGGCCATAACGGTCATGCGGGTACCTTCGACTAGAGCGTTAGCTCCATCCCGTCGTAGGCAATCTCGGCACGATCCGCGCGAACCCGGGCGTGCGACGCCGAGTCCGGGTCGAGCATGGGGTTCGAGTTGTTGAGATGGGTGAAGATCAGGCGCGCGTTCACCCCGCGCAGTTGCGTGAGCGTGCCATCCAACCCGCCGACCGGCTGGTGGCCTAAATCGCGTGCGCGTTTGCGCAGCAGGCCCGCCGCGAGCAGCTCGCCGTCAGTGTAAAACGTTCCGTCCAGAAAAGCGACGGCGGCTCTCTCGATCGCGCCGCCGAGCGCATCGTCGATCGCCGAAAATACCGGGGCGAACAGCAAGCGGCTCCGGCCGTCACGCGTTGAGATCTCGTAGGCAACGACGGCGCCGCGTTCGCGGCGGCGGCCGTCGTAACCCGGCGTCGTGCCCGGCACCGCGATCGTACGGATCGAGAGCGAGTTGCCGACGAGATCGTCGTCGCCCTCGCTTGGCGCGAGCTCACCGGGCATCAGTTCGAGCCAGCGATGCGGAGGGGCCGCAAAGGGCGCAAAGGCGGGCTGCGCCGTTGCGATCGAGCGAACGAGGGCGCTCGAGCGGACGCGAAACCCGCCGGCGTTTCCTCCTTGGCGCAGAACCGCCAGGCCGCCGATATGGTCGACGTTCGCATCGGTCAGCAGCATGCCGTCGACCGGCGTGCCGCGCGTCCGGCGCGGCTGCAGCGGCGCAAAAGCTTCGATCTGGGCCGCGACGTCCGGCGAGCAGTTGAGCAAAAGCCAGCGTTTCCGGTCGGTGCTGATCGCGAGACTGGACTGCGTCCGGCGCGGGGCGCGGCCGGCGCGCGCCGCTCGGCAGTTGGCGCAGGCACAGTTCCACTGCGGCACGCCCCCGCCGGCCGCGGAGCCGAGCACGCGAACGATCACGCCCGGCGCGCGACCAATTCAGTCGATTCGACGGCGTCGCGCAGCGAGACGACGATCTGGTGGTTCGGACTGAGCGAGCAGACCGGATCGGTGAGGCCCGCGTCGCCGGCAAGCAGAAAGGCTTGGCAGCGGCAGCCTCCCCAATCAACTTCGCGCCGATCGCACGACCGGCACGGCTCGGGCATCCACCCGGTTCCGCGATAGCGGGTGAAGGACGGCGAGTCATTCCAAATCTCGCGCAGCGAGCGTTCGCGCACGTTCTCGAAGCGCAGTCCACGGATCGCCGAGGCCGCCGGACACGGCAGAACCTCGCCGTTGGGCGTGACGGTCATGAACGTGCTGCCCCAGCCGTTCATGCACGGTTTGGGGAACTCACCGAAATAATCCGGCAGAACGTACGCGATTTCCATTTTTCCGCGCAGCCGCTCGCGCGCCGCGGCGACGATCGCTTCGGCGCGTTGAACCTGCGCCAAGCTCGGCATCAATGCGCTGCGATTGCGGTAGGCCCAGCCGTAGAACTGAACGTTGGCTAGCTCCAGTCGCTCGACGCCGTGCTCTTCCGCAAACGCGATGACGTCGCCGATTGCATCGTGATTGCCGCGATGCAGCACGCAGTTGAGCGTCAGCGCGACGTCGCGCTCGCGCACGCGCCGCAGCGCGGCGACCTTCTTGTCGTGAACGACGGCGCCGGCAATGCGGTCGCCGGGCACGGCGTGCGGCGCTTGGATGCTGATCTGAACGTGATCGAGTCCGCTCTCGATCAGCCGGTCGAGCAGCGCCTCCTCGAGGAAGGTACCCTGCGTGATCAGGTTCGTATAGAGGCCGGCGCGCGACGCGGCGTTTACCAGCGTCGCCAGATCGCGGCGCAGGGTCGGCTCGCCGCCGGAGAAGTGCGCCTGAACGACGCCGAGCGCGGCGGCTTGGCTCAAAATTTCGCACCATTCCCGCGTCGCGAGCTCCTCCCGATATGACTGCAGCGAGAGTGGATTGTAGCAGTACGGGCACTGCAGATTACAGCGATAGGTGAGCTCGCAGAGCAGCGAGAGCGGCCTGATTTCTCGCATCGAGCTCATGGCGCCGCGGGCACGCGGCGTACGAAGCCACGTTCGGTCAGGCGATCGAAGAGCACGTCGAGATCCCCGCGCGCGCGCTCGGGCTCGACCTCGAACTGCTCGACGACCGCATGGGCGATCTCGGCGATCGTCCGCTCGCCATCGACGAGCTCGAGCGCGACGGTCGCCACGCGATTGAGAACGAGCGCACCCTCCGGAACCAGGAGCATGACGCGCCCGTCCGAGCCGCGATGCAGCTTGACGCCCTTGCCGAATTTGGGCCGGTCCTGCGCGTTCATTTGAAGGCGCCGCTCGCCAAGGCGGTCGCGTCGAGCATGCACCACAGCACGTCGCACTTGAAGCGCAGCGCATCGACGCAGCGCTGCGCGATCTCGGGAGTGGTGGCTTCTTCGAGCACCCACGCGAGCGCCGAGCCGGCGTCGCGTCTCGCCAGCGGAATGCGCCGCTCGAAATAGGCCAGACCGGCCGGATCGATCCAAGGGTACTTTTCGATGATGGCCGCGACGCGCCGCTCCATGACGGGCGGTCCGAAGAGCTCCGTCAGCGACGAGGCGACGGCTTCGATCCACGGCCGCGTGCGCGCGAACGTCACGTACGCATCGACGGCAAAGCGCGTTCCGGGCGCAACGCCCTGCTCCGAGCGAACGTAGTCGTCGTCGAGTCCGACCGCTCGCGCCAGCGCGAGCCACGAGGAGGTGCCGCCGTCGGCGCCGCTGCCCGTACCGTCGTGATCGACGATCCGGGAGATCCATTCACGGCGATGCGCCGCCGTCGGTAAATTGACGAGGATCGCAGCATCCTTAACCGGGATCTGCCGTTGGTAGTAGTAACGATTGGCAACCCAGGCTTGCACTTGGGCACGGTCTAGGGTTCCCGCGACGAGCCGGCGGTGAAAGGGGTGCTTGTCGTGATAGCGCTCCCGTCCCACCGCGTGCAGTCGCGCGGCGAGACCGGAGCTCGCGCCGGTGCTTACAGCTTGAGGTCGCGGGCCGGCGCCGTCAAATAAGCGGTCACCTCAGCGCCGAGCGGATGCTCTTGAAAATCCGGCCGTTCGTAGCGCGCACGTGGTTTCTTCATGGATTCTCCCTCAGTGAATCGGACGCGTGTTCATCGGACGCGTGTTCCTAGTATACATTCCCGTCGGCGGGATTGGCGAACGAACGTACGTTTGCATAGGCGAGGCGCCGGCGCATTACCGCCGTCGGTATCCGGATCCGGTCCGCGAGCCCGAGCAGGGCGAGCGCCCGGACGTGCCACCAGGTCATGTCGACCTCGAACCAGCGCAAGCCGTGCCGCGCCGAAAACGGAAAAGCGTGGTGGTTGTTGTGCCAGCCCTCGCCGAAGGAGAGCAGCGCCACCCACCAGCAGTTCGTGGAGCGATCGGTGGTGCGATAGGTGCGATAGCCCAGCATGTGGGCCGCGCTGTTCACCAACCAGGTCGAGTGGTAGCTGACGACGAGGCGAACGAAGACGCCCCAGACGACCCAGGCCCAGCCGCCGGCCAAGAAGAGTGCCGCCGCCAGAACGGCCTGGAGCGGAAGCGCCAGGAACGCCAACGCGCGGTAGAACGGCTCGGCGTACAGGTCGGGGGCGTAGCGAGCGATCTCGTCGGCGGTCGGATAGGCGACGTTCTGGCGGTAGAGCCAGTCGACGTGAGCCCACTTGAAGCCGAGCTCGATGCTGTGAGGATCCCCGTCGTGATCGGCGTGCGCGTGATGCTTACGATGCACGGCTACCCATCGGATCGGGTCCCCTTGAAGCGCGAGCGTTCCGAAGAGCGCGAAGAGATACTCGAGGGGCTTGCGCAGACGAACGCTCCGGTGCGTCAGCACGCGATGGTAACAGAGCGTGACGCCCAGCACCCCCGTGCAATAGGCGGCGATCGCGAGCAGGATCACGTCGGACAGGCTGAAGAGGGCGGGCAGAAAGGCCGCCAGCGCGCCGATGTGGATCAACGCGAGCCCGGTGCCCGTTCCATACCTAGCCAATCGGTTCATGCCACTCCGTTCGCGCAACCTGAGATGCCCACGCTTTTGCCCGCCGACGAAAAAGAGCCTGCCGAGGCAGGCTCCCTTCGATCCGGTTCCGAGGCGCCGGTTTAGTGATAGGTGCGGCGCGTCGCGAAGCAGTCGCGACAGTAGACCGGCTTGTCGCCGCGCGGCTGGAACGGGACTTCGGCGATGCCTCCGCACTGGCTGCAGGTGGCTTTGAACATCTCGCGCGCCCCGCCGCGTCCGCCATTGGACGAGCGTCCGGTTTTGCGCGCCGCGCGACACTCCGTGCAGCGGCTCGGCTTATTGGTAAAGCCTTTCATTGCGAAAAATTCTTGCTCGCCGGCGGTGAAAGGGAACTGCTGTCCGCAGTCAATGCAGGTGAGCGTTTCGTCCGTATACATTTAAGTGAGCGAATCTCCTACGACGGTAAGTTGACTTTGTTCTCCGGATCCGATTCGCTCAGTGCCTTGGAACCGTGCGGACTTCGAAACCTGGGTAACCTGGTAACTATACACCATTCCGCGACGAGCGTCACGGCGGCCGAACCCAAAGGAGCCGTTGCGCGGCTCACCGAACATACGTTCCGAAAGCCGGTCGGTAAGAGGCCGGCGGCGGCGCGAATCTGTCGCGTCGCCTGGCTAGGGTTTCGAGCGAGGCAAACGAGCGAAACCGGCAACCACCTAGTCGAAAGGACACCATGCCGACGAAAATCAAGCGCGCCGTCAAGGAGCGCCGCCCCAAACGTAAACCCTGCAGTTTTTGCACCGACCGCGCCATCGCCGTCAACTATCGCGACGTCGGGCGGCTCAAGAAGTTCGTCTCGGAGCGCGGCAAGATCGTTCCGCGCCGGATTTCGGGCAACTGCGCAAAGCACCAGCGGATGCTGACCACCGCCGTCAAACGCGCTCGGCTGATCGCCTTTCTGCCGTTCGGTTCAGAATAGACCGGCGTGCGACTCGTTCTCTATAGCGACGTCAAGGCGCTCGGAAAGCGCGGCGACGTGGTCGAAGTCGCCGACGGCTACGCGCGCAACTTCCTGTTGCCGCGCAAGCTGGCGGGTGAAGCCGACAAGGGTGAGCTGGCAAAGCTCGACGCTCAGCACAGAGCGCGGGAGCGGCGGGAGGCGCAAGAGTTGGCCGACGCTCGGGCGCTGGCCGCCCGGCTGGAAGCGGCGAAGCTGATCGTCAAAGCCAAAGCCGGCGAGAACGGAAAGCTCTTCGGCGCCGTCACGAACGCCGACGTTGCCGCCGCGATCGCGCAAGAGCTGTCGGTCGCCGTCGACAAGCACAGAATCGAGCTGGCGAGTCAGGTCAAGGCGCTGGGCTCCTATCCGATCGAAGTCAAGTTGTACCGCAACGTCGTCGCGAAAGCGAGCGTCGACGTCGTGCCGGCGTAAGGACGTGCTTGGCTAACGCGCACCAGGTCTACGCAACGCGCTTCCGGCGCAAGTTCGGCGTAGAAGACGAGCTGAGTCGCTACGTGGGCGCGCTCTACGAGATGCTGTCCTCGGTCCTCGGTCAAGATAAAATCGTTCTGCGGGCGGGCAAGGTCAACGCGCTGAAGCTGATGCGCTCGCAGAACCTTCCCGACCGGCTCTGCGGCCTGCAGCGCCTGGTTTTGGAGGATCCGACGCCCGAACGCGCGACCACGCGTGCCGCACAGCGTAAAGTGCTCGCTGAGATCGAGGAAGCGATGGCCGACGTCATCGCCCAGCGTCACGCCGAAGATGCGATCGAGCGGCGCGTGAACGAGAAGATGGCCGAGCGCCATCAAGAGTACGTCAAGGATCTCAAACTCGAAGCGCTGCGCGAAACGAGCGGACCCGAGACGCCCGCATCGCAGGCAAAGCTCGAGGAGCTGCAGGCGCTCTCGCAGCGCAGCCTCGCAGCGTCGGCGCTGCAGCAGTTGCGGCCTCAAACCTTGCGCGACGTGATCGGTCAAGAGGCGGCGATCCGCGCGTTGCTGGCAAAGATCAGCTCGCCCTATCCCCAGCACGCGATCTTGTACGGGCCGCCGGGCGTGGGGAAGACCACGGTCGCACGCCTCGCGCTCGAGGTTGCCAAGTCGCGGCCGTACACGCCGTTTGCGAAGAGCGCGCCGTTCGTCGAGGCGAGCGGAACGACGCTGCGTTGGGATCCGCGTGAAACCGTCAATCCGTTGCTCGGCAGCGTCCACGACCCGATCTACCAAGGCGGCCGCCGCGAGTTCGCCGACGCAGGCATCCCCGAGCCCAAGCTCGGTCTCGTTACGCGGGCGCACGGCGGCGTGCTCTTCATCGACGAGATCGGCGAAATGGACCCGTCGCTTCAATCGCGTCTGCTCAAGGTACTCGAGGACAAGCGCGTCACCTTCGAATCCTCGTACTACGACGAGAGCGCGCCGAACGTTCCCGAGTACGTCAAGCGTCTCTTCCGCGAAGGTGCGCCCGCCGACTTCATTTTGATCGGGGCGACGACGCGCGAGCCCGAGGACATCGATCCGGCCATTCGCTCGCGCTGCGCGGAGATTTTCTTCGAGCCGCTTACTCCGCATCAAATTCTTGCCATCGTGCAGGGGGCGATCAAGCGGCTGGGCGCCCGGGCGGCGCGCGGCGTCACCAAGCTCATCGCGTCGTATACGATCGAGGGACGCAAGGCGGTGCAGATCGTCGCGGACGCCTACGGTCAGGCACTCTACCGGCTTCACCCCGGCCGCCACGCCGAGAAGATCCGGCGCGCCTCGATCGTCGAAGCGGACGTGCGCGCGGTCGTGCAGACCAGCCGGCTCGTGCAGCACACGCTCGTCAAAGGCAGAGCGCGACGGGAGATCGGCAAGAGCTTCGGGCTGGGCGTCTTGCATCACTTGGGAAGCATCATCGAGATCGAAGCGGTCGCGTTTCCCGCGGCGCAGGCCGGTAAAGGGACCGTCCGGTTCAACGATACCGCCGGCTCGATGGCCAAAGACTCGGTCTTCAATGCGACGAGCGTGTTGCGCTCGGTAACCGGCAGAGACGTCGCCGGCTACGATCTGCACATCAACGTGGTCGGCGGCGGGAATATCGACGGGCCCTCGGCCGGTCTTGCCATCTTCCTTGCGCTCTATTCCGCGGTAACGAGAACTCCGCTTCCGCAGGACGTCGCGGTGACCGGCGAGCTCTCGATTCAAGGAAAAGTTCGCGGTGTCGGCGGCATCGTCGAGAAGCTTTATGCCGCGCGGCAAGCCGGCATGCGCCGCGTGCTCGTGCCCAAGGAGAACGCGCGCGAGGTCGATGCGGCCCTCACCGGGTTGGAGGTGGTTCCGATCACCAACGTCGAGCAGGTCTTGCGCGACCTCCCCGCGACGCAGCGCCGGCGGTAAGCCCCCGGCTCTGTGCCACCACGTATGGCACACCTCGCTCACACAATTCTGCAGCTATGCACAAGCGGCCCACAAGGCGTTCGCCGCCGGAGCGCCGGACAGCGGGTCGAAGCCGATGACCGCTCAACCGATACCCTCCTCCATCGATCGCATTCCGCCGAACAACATCGAAGCGGAGATGGCGGTCATCGGTTCGGTACTGGTCGATCGCGAGATGCTCGCGGCCGTCGGCGAGATCGTCCGGCCGGCGGACTTCTACGCGCACGTCCACGAAACGATTTTCACCGTCCTGCTCGATCTCTACGAGCGTGGCGAACCACTCGATAAGATCACGGTTTCCGAGGAGTTGCGCCGCCGCGGCGTGCTGGAGCGCGTCGGCGGTCTCTCCTACGTCAGCGCACTCATGGATACGGTGCAGAGCGCGGCGTCGGCGCGCTACTACGCGACGATCGTTCACGAAAAGGCCGTATTGCGCTCGTTGATCCATGCGGGAACCGAGATCACGCAGTTCGGCTACGAGGGCGAAGAAGACGTCGCCGACGCGCTCGACCAATCGCAGCAGCTGGTCTTCTCAATCGGGCAGCGCGGCGTCACGCAGTTCACCGTCGTCGGCTACATGATGAAGACCGCCTTCGACCGCATCGATCACCTCTTTCTCAACCGTGGCGATCGCACCGGCCTGACCGCCGGCTTCCACGACATCGACGCGATGACGACCGG
>JASHOM010000218.1 GCA_030041115.1 Vulcanimicrobiota bacterium
CATTCCATCCTCGTGCATTCCGTCGGAACGGTGCGCTTCATCGAATCGACCCATCGGCTTAGTGCCCGTCCGTCCGGGCGGTAAATGCCCGATCCCGTCCACCGTCACGATCTGATCGTCATCGGTGCCGGTTCGGCCGGCTACGCGGCGGCTCGCACCGCCCGCGACGTCGGCTGCGACGTGGCGCTGGTCGACCACGGGCCGCTCGGCGGCCTCTGCATCCTGCGCGGTTGCATGCCGAGCAAAGCGCTCTTGGCCTCGAGCGACGCGCTGCACGACGCGCGAGACGCCGGCGCCCTGGGTATCGGCGCGCACGGGTTGACGATCGATATGCCCTTCATCGCGGCGCGCAAGCGCGAGCTGGTGCGCGGTTTCGCCGATTACCGCATCGAAGGCATCGAAGCATTTCCTCTGTATGCGGGAAGGGCGCGCTTCGTCTCGCCGACGCGGCTCGCGATCGACGGGACGCTGCTCGAGGCGCCGAAGTACGTGATTGCGACCGGAAGCGTGGTGCAGCCGCGCGATCTGCCGGGTCTCGCGCAGGCCGGCTACGTCGATAGCGACGGGGTCCTGGAGCTCGAAGCGATTCCGGAGTCGGTCGTCGTCCTGGGCGGCGGCTACACCGCCTGCGAGCTCGGTCAGTTCCTCGCCCGCATGGGGGCGCGCACGACGATGCTCATTCGAAGCGCCCATCTCCTGACGCCCGCCGACGACGACGTCGGCGATGCGCTGACGGGTTATTTTCGCGAGGAAGGCATTGAGGTCGTCACGCATGCCGCGCTTTTGGACGTTGGGCGCCGCGAAGGAAAGAAGCTCGTGCGCTATCTGCACGAGGGACGCGAGCGCGAGGCCGCGGCCGGCGAGATTTTCTACGCGCTCGGTCGCGCCCCTAACGTCGCCGGTCTCGATTTGGAAAAGGCAGGCGTCGAGTACGGCCCCGGTGGCGAGATTATCGTCGACGGCACCATGCGAACCAGCAATCCGGGCATCTATGCCGTCGGCGACGTGACCGGTGACTACATGCTCGTGCACGTGGCGATCTACCAGGGCGAGGTTGCCGCCCGGAACGCCTGCTTGCAAACCGGCGAAGTCGCGGACTACCGTCTCGTTTCGGCGCACACGGTCTTCTGCGAGCCGCAGTTCGCGGCCGCCGGACGCAGCGAAAAGGACCTGCGCCGCGACGGGATCGAGTACGTTCGCGGCCGTTACGACTTCGCCGAGCACGGGAAAGCTCAGTGCCTGGGCAAGACCAAGGGCTTCGTCAAGATGATGGCCGACCCGGTGGACGGAGAGATTCTCGGCGCCGCCGTGCTGGGACCGCAAGCCTCCGAGCTCATCCACGAAGTCATCGTGGCGATGCGCTTCGGGTCGACGGTCGATCAGTTCATGCGCATTCCCCACTTACATCCGACGCTGGCCGAGATCTGGACCTATCCTGCCGAGGAATGCGCGGTCCAGCTCGGGCGTAAGATTCCCGGCGACGATCAGGTCGAGCTGGCCACGAGCATGACCGGTGAGTGAGACGGTTCGCCTGCGCGCCGCGCTCGTGCAGACCAAGCCGGCAAAGGGGCAGTACGCGCGCAATCTCGCCGAAGCGGGTGCAGCCTTCGCACAGCTCGCCGGCAACTCGCCCGATCTGGTCCTGTTGCCGGAAGCCGCGTTGACGGGCTATTTTTTGGAAGGCGCGGTCTACGATCTTGCGTTGTCCGCGACGCGGTTCGCGGGCGACCTCGCACGCGTATGGCGGGAGGCGGGCGGTCAGCGCGTCGATCTGGCGGCCGGCTTTTTCGAGAACGACGGCGGAACGTATTACAACAGCGCGATTTACGTGGAGATCGAACCGAAAAGCGAGCGGATCGTGCATCTGCATCGCAAAATGTTCCTGCCGACGTACGGGGTCTTCGACGAAGAGCGCTTTCTCTCGCGTGGACATCGGCTCGGCGTTTTCAAGACGCGCTTCGGCGAGGCGGCGCTCTTGATCTGCGAGGATGCCTGGCATTCGATCGTTCCCGCAATCGCCGCGGTCAAGGGCGCGCGCATCTTGATCGTTCCCAGTGCCTCCCCGGGGCGCGGAATCGAAGGTGCCGGCGACGGGGAGCTCGAGAGCGTCGCGCGTTGGCGCGAGATGTTGCGTCTGGCCGCGCTCGAACACGGCGTCTACGTCCTCTATGCAGGTCTGACCGGATTCGAAGGCGGCAAGGGAATGACGGGATCGTCGTCCGTGATCGATCCGTGGGGACGGATCGTCGTGCAAGCGCCGCCGTCCGAAGCTTGCATCGTCCGCGCGGACCTCGATCTGCGCGAAGTCGACCTGGCGCGCGCGAGCCTGCCGCTGCTCGGCGATCTGGCCGGCGCGCTTCCCGATCTGCTGCTCGACGACGAACTTCCTCTCGCCCGAACCAAATATCATGCTGCCGATCGTTGAATGGCGCAAGGCGACGCCGGGACCGCCCGGAATCGACGGGCGCGTGACCGCCGACTGGCTCGTGACCTTTCTGCGCGACGAGCTGGTCGAGCGGCGCGGCATCGGACGCGCAGTCGTCGGCCTCTCGGGCGGCGTCGATTCGGCGGTTACGGCCTTTTTGTGCGCTCGCGCTCTGGGCGCGGCGAGCGTCTTTGCGATTCGCATGCCGTACAAAACGTCGCACCCGTCGAGCTTGAGCGATGCCCAACTGGTCATCGACGCTTTGAATCTGCCGAGCCGCACCATCGACATCAGCGCCGCAGTCGACGGTTATCTGCAATACGAGTCCGATGCGGACGCCCGCCGCCGTGGGAACGTGATGGCGCGCGAGCGCATGCTCGTGCTCTTCGATCAATCGGCGAAGCTCAAGGCGCTGCCGATCGGAACGGGAAACAAGACGGAGCGCCTGCTGGGCTACTTCACCTGGCACGCCGACGACACGCCGCCGGTCAATCCGATCGGAGACCTCTTCAAGAGCCAAGTCTGGGAGCTCGCGCGCTATCTCAAGGTTCCGCGCCCGTTGATCGAAAAGGCACCGACGGCGGATCTGCGGGCAAATCAGACCGACGAAGGCGATCTCGGCATCAGCTACGCCCGCGCCGACGCGATCCTCGCGCAGATCTTGCTGGGCTACTCCGATGCGCAGATGGTCGAGCACGGTTTCCCGCAAAAGGACGTCGCGCTCGTGCGCGGCCGCATTGACGCAACGCACTGGAAGCGGCATCTCCCGACGACCGCGATGCTCAGCAGCACCGCGATCAACGAGTTCTATCTCCGCCCCGTCGACTACTGAGCTCTGCCGTGTCGTCCCGAGCGAAGTGAGCGAAGTCGCGAGGCGCAGGCCCTTCTTCCCGGTCAGCCTCAACCTCGCCGGCCGGGCGTGCGTCGTCATCGGGTCCGCCGGCGATCGCGAAGCGATCGCAAAAACCGCGGCGCTGCAGGAGGCCGGCGCAGTGGTGCGCCGCGTCTACGAGCCGCAGGCGCTGCGCGACGAGGAGGTCGCCGGCGCGTTCTTCGTCATCTCCACGCCCCAGGACGAAGCACTTTCGGCGCGATTGCGGATGCTTGCCGATCGCGACGGTTTCCTGCTCTGTTGCATCGACCAGCCGAAATACGGTTTCGTCGCGATGGCGGCGATCGCGAAGGCGGGACCGGTGCGCGTTGCGATATCGACGGCGGGCCTCGCACCACGCATCGGTAAGGCGCTCAAGAACGCGCTGCAGAGCGCCATGGATGCAAAATTCGCGCGCTTCGTCGAGCGCTTAGCCGAGGCGCGCGAACGCACGCGCGCGGCCAATCCCGGCTCGGAGAGTTCGAAGCTGCGCCGCGCGGCGATGATCGAAGCCGCTCGTGGATTTGCCGCCGAGGTCCGATTTTCGTACCCGGAGTGGTTCGACGATGCCGACCGGCAGCGTTGAAATCGTCGCGGTCGGCACGGAGCTGTTGCTCGGTCAGCTCGTCGACACCAATACGCCTTTCATCGCGCAGCGGCTCGCGGAAAGCGGGATCGACGTTTACGCCACGCGCGCGGTGGGCGATAATCGCGAGCGGATCGCGGCCGCGATCCGCGAAGCGCTCGCACGTGCCGCCGGCGTCATCACGACCGGCGGCCTGGGCCCGACCGTCGACGACCTGACGAAAGAGGCCGTCTGCGACGCGCTCGATCTGGACACGCAGCTCTACGCGCCGGCGTTGGAACGGATGGAAGCGATGTTTGCGGCGCTGCGGCGCCCGATGCGGCCGAACAATCGTAAACAGGCCGAACTGCCGCGCGGAAGCCGCCCGCTGAGCAATCCCAACGGCACCGCGCCGGGCTTCATCGCCTTCGCGCGCGACGGGGGGTTCGTCGTGTCCATGCCCGGCGTGCCGCGCGAGATGAAACCCATGCTGGTCGAGCAGGTCGTCCCGTTTCTACGCGAGCGCTTCGGCACCGGCGAGGCGATTTACACGCGCGTGCTGCACACGATCGGCATCGGCGAGTCGGAGATCGATCATCGGATCGGCGATCTCTTCGCGTGCTCGGAAAATCCGAAGATCGCCGTGCTGGCGCACGACTTCCGCGCGGACGTCAAGATCATGGCGAAGTCCTCGTCGGCGGAATCGGCCGAAGCGGCGATCGCGCCGTTACAGCAGGCCATCGAGGAGCGCCTGGCGGGTTACGTCTTCGGACGCGACGCCGAGACGCCGGCGAGCGCGGTGCATTCGCAGCTTCAGGCGCGGGGATGGAGGCTGGCGGTGGCGGAGTCGTTCACCGGAGGCCGTCTCGCCGCGGCTTTGACCGGCGTGGCAGGATCGTCGCAAAGCTTCACCGGCGCGGTCGTCGCCTATGACGACTCGGTCAAGATCGGGCAACTCGGCGTGAACGCCGGATCGATCGGGGATTTCGGCGCGGTGAGCGAAGAAGTGGCGCTCGAGATGGCGCGCGGCGTCCGCGACGCGCTCGGCGCGCAGATCGCGCTGGCAACGACCGGGATCGCCGGTCCGGGCGGCGCAACGCCGGGCAAGCCGGTCGGACTCGCTTGGATCGCACTCGTCGATGCTCTGGGCAGGCAAAGGGCGTCGCGCTTCGAGCTGAGCGGCGAACGCGAAACGATTGCCCGGCGAGCAACGACGATTGCCTTGGGAATGCTGTGGAGGCATTTAGCACACTAGCTCAGCTTCCGTAGCCGATTGCGGCGAGCGACTCTTGCGTGCGCAACGCTTCTTGAAAGCTCGGCAACGCATTTGGCTTACCCTCGATCTTCTTGGCGAACTCGTCGTAAAGCTCCATCAACGGCGGAACGTCTCGACCGATGCGCGCAAACTCCAAGTAGCGCGAGGGTTTGCACTCCAGCTCCTCGGTTCGCTCGCCGTCCACGGCGTAGAGCGCGAGCTCTAAAATGCTCGGGCCGCTCGCGACGGCGGTGCGTTTCTCGCCGTGAACCGCGCAGACGTAGGATTGGACCGCGGTCGTGGCGTCGGCCGTAAGCCGGGCGACCAGTCCGTCGCCGTACTCGATGAGCGCGAAGCCCGCATCGTCGACGCCGGAACGGAAGGTGCCCCGTTCGTCACTGCGCTCCTCGTTTGCGCGGCGATGAAAGCCCACGGTCCGCAGCGGCGCACGGGACGCCAACCAGTTCGCGTGATCTATGAGGTGCGAGAGCATCGCACCGGTCAAACCTCCGCCTCGTTCGCGTTCGAACCACCAGCCGCGCGGACGTAGCTCGTGCCGGCGCAAGTGCGAGCGCAACATGGTCAATTCCATGTTGCGCAACGGGTCGAGATGTCCGTTGGCGACGAGCTCCTTGAGCGCTTGCGCCTGAGGCACGAAGCGAAACTCGTGCGAAATGCCGCAAGCTGTCGCGGCTACTTTCTCGGCCTCGACCATTTCGAGCGCCTCGGCGACGCTGAGAGCAAACGGCTTTTCGCAGATGACGTGCTTGCGGGCGCGCAGTGCCGCCAAGACGTCGGCGCGATGGGCGAACGGCGGCGACGCGACGGTAACCGCGTCGAGCTCGCAGCCGGCGGTCATCTCGGCGCAGGAGCGAAAGGCGTGCGGAATGCCGTGTTGGCGAGCGACCTCCGGCGCGCTCGTGGGCGAGGCGATCGCCACCACGTCGAAGCGTGGGTGACCGGTCAACGCGGGTAGGTGCGCTCGTACGCCGAAGCCGGCGCCGGCGATCCCGATACGATAACGCTTCATGAAGTCTCCTCAATGACGCTCTCGATGACGGCGGCTGCCCGATCGAGTTGCGCCTGCTCGATCGTCAACGGCGGACTGATCGCGATCGATTCGCCGTGGATGCCGGATTGCAAAACGATGACGCCGCGCCGCAGCGCGGCTTTGACGGCCGCAAAGGCCGCTGCGGCGTCGCGCAGCTCCACGCCCCAGAACAAGCCCCGGCCGCGCACGTCGACGGCGCCGCGGCCGCGCGACGCGCTCAGCCGTGCGCCGAGGTGCGCACCGAGCGACGCGGCGCGTTGAGGAAGCTCCAAACGCTCGATCTCGCCGATGGTGGCAAGCGCGGCCGCGCAGGCGAGCGGATTGCCGAGGTAGGTGGAGGTGTGCAGCGCTTCGCCGCCGGACGGGGGCCATGCATCCATGATTGCGGCGCGGCCGATTGCCGCGCTGATCGGAACGCCCGAACCCATCGCTTTGCCGATGCAGAGAATGTCGGGAACGACGCCCTCGCGATCGACGGCGAACCACGTGCCGGTTCGCCCGAAACCGGTGAAGATCTCGTCGACGATCATGACGATTCCCAGCTCGTTGCAGAGCGCGCGTACGCCGGCAAGATATCCATCCGGGGGCACGACGCAGCCGCCTCGGCCTTGAACGGGCTCGATGACCAGGGCTGCGAGGTCGGCCTGCCGCACCAGCGTTCGGCGTGCGCTTTCGATCGCACCGTTGGGCGTATCGACGCCGGCTCGGGGAAAGGGCAGCAGAAGCGGCTGCGACCCAATCGCGGCGGCAAACGGCGCGCGAAAGCGCTCGATGCCGCCGACGGCGAGCGCGCCGAACGAGAGACCGTGGTACGCGCCGCGGTACGCGGCGAAACGCGACTTCCCGGTGGCGAGCATGGCCGTCTTGAGCGCGGTTTCAATCGCCTCCGAGCCCGTCGTTGCGAGAAAAAAGCGATCGAGCTCGCGTGGAACGACGGTTGCGAGACGTTCGAAAAGGCGAGCCCGGATCTCGGTGGGATGAACGTCGCCCATGCCGTGCACGAGGCGCACGGCCTGATCCGCAATCGCTTGGGTCACGCGCGGATTGCAATGTCCGGCGTTGGCGACGCCGAAGGCGGCGGTGCAATCGACATATTCGTTTCCATCGACGTCGGTGACGGTTGCGCCCTCGGCCGACTCCCAAAAGATCGGAAAATCATCGGCGAGAAAAGTGACGTTTCGTTGCTCGTACGCGCGCAAGAGCGAACCGAGCGCCGCGCTGCGCGGACCGGGGATGCTCACGTTTCGTCGCCGATCCAGCGCACGAACTCGGCGATGCGCGGCCGGCCGCCGTGGTAGGCTCCAAGCGGCGGCGCTTGGAGCGACCCAAACGGCACGACGCGCGCCGCGCCGGCGAGAACGGCAAGTTGGAGCACATCCGCGCGACGGCCGGCAAGCGCCAGCGCTTCGAGGGCGAGCGCGTGCCGCTCGAGGTACTTCGCCGCTTGCAACGGATCGTCGACGCTGCGAACGGCGATCGTGCGCGGCAGGAAGAGCGGCGGCTCGTCGAACGGCGGGTCCACGACGGCCAGATACTCGGCGCGCGGCCCGGAGTGAACTCCCGCGGCGGCGCGAAAAGTTGCCAGATCGCGCGCGGCCGCACGGCGCGCGGCCACGGCAACGCCGGCGGCCGGGGGTGCCTCGACGGTTGCGTCGCGCAGCTCGGCGGCGAGCAGTTCCGCGAAGCGTTCGCACGAGACGCAGCCGCCGGTTTCGACGAAAAGCGCGTGCAGCGAAAGACAGCCTTCGCTTTCGTAGAGAACGAGATCCCGGGCTGCGGCGCGCGCGATCGCGAAAGCCGCGCTCTCGCTGCCGAGCGCCTCGCGCGCGACGTATCCGGCACTTGCCTTCGAGCCGAATGCGATCAGCCGCGTTGCCGGCCGCAGCTTCGTTGCCAGCCGCGCCAGAGTCGCATCGCTGCCGAAGGCCACCACCGCGTCGAACTCGCCGAGGTCGACCGCGTCTTCGTCCCCGCGCCAGCAGCGCGCGGACGCAGACTCGCGCAGCTCGGGAAGCTGCTGCGCCAAGGTTTCGAAAAAGGCGGCGACGAGATGATCCTCACGATCTTTGACGAGCACGTCGCACTTCGCGCAGAGAGCAAAGACGGCCGGTACGATCGCGACGCCGATGGTCGTCCGGCTCGAGACGATGCCGACCCGGCCCAACGGGAAGGCGCGCGCTGCCGGGCGCCCGGCACGTTCGACGAAACCGTCGAGGACGTCGAGCGAGCCGAGCTCGTCGGAAATGACCGCTTGAATCGACTCGCTCCGTAACGCGCCGAATAACGCGTCGAAGGCGTACTCGACGGCTGCAAGCGGGTACCCGGTGCGTGCT
>JASHOM010000219.1 GCA_030041115.1 Vulcanimicrobiota bacterium
TCGCCGCGATCGCAGGCGAAGCCGAACGTAGCGCTTGGCTCGATCGTCAGTTCGTCGGCCAATTCGAGCGGCACCATGACGCTGCGTATGCCGTGGTATCCGTCGTCACGCCGAGCCAGCACTTCGAGCGTCAGGTTGATCTTCGCCGGAGCCCGGAGGGTCAGCATGGCCTCCATCCGTTGGCCGTCGCGCGAGAAGGCGCCTTTGCGCTCGGCGCCGCACTACTGACCGGGGAACCTTCAGAAATGGGGTTGAGTTACGACGCGCAACGTAACGAATTTTGCGCCTATGTGCTGCATGAATCCGCGACGCCGTACGGCCTGTTGCTCGGAAATCTCAAAACTTACGCGCAATCCACCGCGAAGGGCGGCGTCCGCGGCCTCTGGGATGCCGATACCGACCAGATAATCTTCGGGACGCATCACGTCGCGTACCGTCTCTCGGACCGCACGTTTTTCCCGCACCAGATCGAGCGCGAGCTGACCTTCTTGCCGTACGCGCAGATCTCGGAGTTTACGCTCGACCATCGCGTGCACGTGACCGAAGCCTTTTTCGTTCCGCACGGCTCGGGATTCGACCGCGCCGTCTCGTTCGTCGTCGACGTCACGCTCTACAATCCCGGCGCGGCCGAGATCGAGGTGGGCGTCTTTCCGTGGGCGATGCTCGTGGGACAGCGCTTCTACGGTGAGCCCGAGCACGAGGTGCGCGCGTGGAACGATGGACGCTTCATCTGTTCCAAGAACCTCGAGACCGGCGGCGAACGCTGGTGGGGCGGCTCGCTCCATCCGGTCGCCGTGCAGCTCTCGCTGCGCGAGCAGGTGCTGCTCGAAGCGATGCGGCGAGGAACGCTGACGAAGGAAGAGCCGGCGCAAACGCTGGGCGACGTGACCCCGCAACAGGCCGAACTCGTGAGCCGACGCATCTTCGGCGCCTTCGAATACCGCATCAAGGTCGCCGCCGGCGCGCGCGAGTCGCTGCGCCTGGCGGTCGTCTATCACAAAGACGACACCGAACGCAGCCGCCCCGTTTTGGAAGCGCTGCTGCGCGACCCGCGCGCGCTACACCACACGCAAGGATATTTCACGGAACGCCTCGCCGACGCGCGGCTGCTGGTGCCCTCACCGGAGATCAGCCGCGGCGTGGCCTGGGCCAAGGCCAATATGCTGCGCATCGTCAAGGAGTATCCGCAGGGCTGGGGCGCGACCAACTCGCCGCCATCGGACATTTTGGTCTCGCGGGACACGTCGTGGCTCGTTCACGGATTCGATTATTTCTGGCCCGAGTTCAGTCGCAACGCGCTGGAAGTCTTCAACCGCGCCGTCGAGGAGAGCGGCTTGATGATCGAATACGTTCGCGGCGTCAGCGGCTACAAGACCGATTACGACCTCAACATCAACGACGACACGCCGCTGCACATCATTGCCATGCTCCATCACTATAACGCGACGCTCGACGACGCCTGGGTGCGCGAGCGCATCGCGCTGGTGGTCAAGCTGACCGACTACATGCTCACGCAGCGCGACGATCACGGCCTCATCAACTGCCGGGCAAAAGGCGTCGACATGTACGGGATCTCGTCGTGGCGCAACATCATCCCCTACTATACGCTCGACGGGGCCGTGACCGAGATCAACGCCGAAGCCGCGTATGCCTTGGAAGCGGCCGCGATGCTCTGCGCCGTCGTCGGCGACAACGATCATTGGGAGCGCTACGGTGCGGAGGCGCAGCGGATGCGCGAGGCGATGATGGATTTTCTCTACAACGACGATACCGGCGCCTTCGTCCTGAACTACGATCAGGACGGCAACTATCAAGACAACTTTACCGCCGACGAGATTTTTCCGGTGCTTTTCGGAATCGCCGATCAGCGCCAACGGCGAGCGATTCTCGCGCGTCTCCAAGAGGCCGATTTCGTGACGCCGGTCGGGCTGCGCACCATCTCGACGGCCGATGCTTGGTACTTTCCCTCCTACGGCTTCGGATTGCTCGGCGGCATCTGGCCCGATCTCACGCTGTGGTGCTCGGTCGCACTGGCGCGCAACGGCATGACCGACGAAGCCGTGCACTTTCTCAACGTTACGTACGCGGCAATGGAGGGCGGCAGTCCGCGCAATACGGTCCCCGGCGAGTTTGCCGAGTGGTTCGACGGCGGCTCGTTGAGCAATCGCGGAATCTATCTCTCGCCCTGGACCGGTGCGAAGTATCTGTGGGCCGTCGCCGAAACCGTCGGCGGTTTGAACGGCTATCGGACGAGCGGCAGGCCGCACTTGGCGCCGCTGCGGCCCAAAGGCTGGCAGTGGGTTGCGGCGGCGCGCGTCCACTGGGGAGGGCGGCGCTGTACCTACGTCGTCGACCTGCGCAACGATACGATCTACGGCGACATGCCCGAGCTATCGGCCGAAGAGCCGTTCACCTGCATTTACGCCGGCCGGGACGTGAGCGATGAGGTGGCGACGTCGCCGGTGGAAGTCGGCGCAATCGCGTTCGAAGACGAGAACGGAGCGGTGCGTATCTTCGTCGGCAATCAGCTCGATCGCGCCCGGAACGTGTTGTTGGAGTTCCGCGGGCACACGGCGCGCCTCGACATGGCGCCCGGCGAGTTGCGCGAAGTGCACCTCATCGGCAAGCCGAGCGACCGCCGCGCGCGCGCCGCCAAGCTCGACGTCGTCCGTCCGCTCGCTCGGGTATAGCGGCCCGGCGCCATGCGGCCTGCGATGCGATTTCCCACGATCCTGTTGGCCCTGGGCGCCGCCGTGCTGCTGCTCGCCGTCGTCATCGGCGAGCGTCTGGGTAACCGCGTCATCGGGCAGGCGACCGAACAGACGCTCCAATCGGTCCTGCCGCAGTCGGTTACGCCCGCTCCCGACGCCTCGCCGCAGCCGTACGGGCCGGACTGGAAGCGGTCCCAGGCACTCTCCGCTGCCGGCGATCCGCGCTTTCCCGACCCGCGGGTTCCGCCGCAGCCGCTGCCGACGCCGGCACCCCTTCCGACCCCCGCGCCGACGCCGCTCCCGACGCCGACCCCCAATCCCAACATCCCGATCTGGCGGCAAGAGCCCCTTCCGACCTTCAGGCCATCGGCACCACCCTCTCCGGCCGGCTCGGGCCTTCCCTCGAGTCCCGGACCGTCGCCGGGGCAAAGTCCCTCCGACCCTTAGCCGTACCCAACGCCCGTTGGGCCGGGTTGTTATTATAGAGACATGGAAGGCACTGGAACCGTAACGGTCAAGCGCGGGCTCGCGCAGATGCTCAAAGGCGGCGTCATCATGGACGTCGTGACCCCGGAACACGCCGCCATCGCCCAAGAGGCGGGCGCGGTCGCGGTCATGGCGCTCGAGCGAATTCCCGCGGACATCCGCGCTGCCGGCGGCGTCGCTCGAATGAGCGCCATCGATTTGATTCAGGGCATCATGGACGCGGTGACGATTCCCGTGATGGCCAAGGTGCGGATCGGCCACTTCGCCGAGGCCGCGGTACTGCAGGAGTTGGGGGTCGATTACATCGACGAGTCCGAAGTCCTCACGCCGGCCGACGACAAGTACCACGTCGATAAGCGCGCCTTCACGACGCCGTTTGTCTGCGGCGCTCGTGATTTGGGCGAGGCGTTGCGCCGGATTGCGGAGGGGGCCGCGATGATCCGCAGCAAGGGCGAAGCCGGAAGCGGCAACATCGTCGAGGCCGTGCGCCACATGCGCGCGATCGGCGATGCGATCGGGCAACTGCACGCCGCTCCGAAAGAAGAGCTGGTCGCGCGCGCGCGCGATCTCGGCGCTCCGCTCGAGCTCGTCACCGAGGTGGCCGCCGAAGGGAAGCTGCCGGTCGTGCTCTTCTGCGCCGGCGGCGTCGCGACGCCCGCCGATGCCGCGCTCATGATGCAGCTCGGAGCGCAAGGAATTTTCGTTGGGAGCGGCATCTTCAAATCGAACGATCCGAAGCGCTTCGCCCGGGCCATCGTCGACGCGACCACGCATTTCAACGAACCGAGCGTCGTGCTCGAGGCATGCCGCTCGCTGGGCGCCTCGGAGGCCATGCACGGTCTTGACATCCGTCTGCTCGACGAAACGCAGCTCCTCGCCCCGCGCGGCAACTGATCCTTCGACGGAGTCTATCCTGAGCGAGGCCGCGGACCGAGTCGAGGGACTCAGATGACGAAGGTCGGCGTGCTGGCGTTGCAGGGCGACGTGGCCGAACACCTCGCGGCGCTCGAACGCGCCGGCGCACCGGCATTCCCCGTGAAAAACGTCGCCGGCTTGGCGGCCGTCGACGCGCTCGTGGTTCCCGGCGGGGAATCGACCACGGTCATGAAGCTGCTCGAACGCGGTGGCCTCGTGGAACCGCTGCTCGAGCGCGTCGAAGGTGGTATGCCGCTCTGGGGTACCTGCATGGGCATGATCGTTGCGGCCCGAAAGGTCGCCGACCTCGATCAGCCGACGCTTGGACTGATCGACATTACCGTCCGCCGTAACGCATTCGGTCGCCAAAACGAATCGGCCGAAGTGGATCTGCGCATTCCCGCGCTGGGCGGGCCTCCCTTCCACGCAATCTTCATCCGCGCCCCGTGGATCGAGCGCTGCGGGCCGAACGTCGAGCTGCTCGCCGAGCGCGACGGGCGCGGCGTCATGGTGCGCGAGCACAACGTGCTGGCGACCTCATTCCATCCCGAACTCTCCGGCGACCGGCGCGTGCATCGTTACTTCCTCGACATGATCGCTCGGCATCAGGGGGGCCGCGCCGCGTAACCCGAAGGGGGAAGCTTTCAGCCGCGGCGTAACTCTCGACTCGAGATGTCTACGCGCGCTCCCTCCGAGGATTTGCAAGGAGGGTTTCAAGGGCAGATTCCGCCCGTCGAGCCGTTGCTTAGCGAGGTGATCGCAACGCTCGCGCTCGCCGCGCACGCGTATCTCACCGGCGAGGAGGGTCGCACGCCCGATCATCCGTCGGCCGAGATTGCCATCGACGTCGCGACCGCCGCGTTCGAACGAATCAAGGAACGATTGCAGCCCGAGCAGCGGTTAGCGATCACTCAAATGCTAACCGAAACGCGACTGACGTTCGTTCGGAAGCGAGGCACCTAAGTGCCTCGCTTTGACAGCGTTGGGTCGAGGCCGGCGACCCGCGCGCGGCGCGGAGTGCCGAGCTTTTGAAATGAGCGAAGTGCTCGTGCTCAACTCGACGTACGAGGCGTTGAACGTCACGAGCTTTCAACGCGCGGTGAAGCTCATCTTCGCGGGGAAGGCCGAGGTGCTGCACGGCCGGGAGCGCATGCTCGCGTCGCCGAGCTTCGAGATGCGGATGCCATCGATCATTCGCATGCTCTACTACATCCGGCGCCCGATGCAAAAGGTCGCGCTGACGAAGAAGAACGTCTTGATCCGCGACGACCACACCTGCCAATATTGCGGGGGCCGCGGCGAGCGAGTGATGACGGTGGACCACGTCGTTCCCAAGAGCCGCGGCGGAGAATCGACCTGGGAGAATCTCGTCTGCGCCTGCATGCGCTGCAACAATCGTAAGAACAACCGCATTCCACAAGAAGCGAACATGTCGTTGCTGCGCAAACCGCGCCAGCCGAAGTACATTCCCTGGATTCAGATCAAGCGCAACACGCTGCCCGACGAATGGGGTAAGTTCCTCTTCCTTTACAACGTTTCGATCGACGAGCGTCTCGAGGCGTAGCGTCAAGAGCGCGTGACGGGTGCCGCTGCGCAATCGAGTCACACCATTCGGTGAAATCGTCGCATCGCCGGGACGCGGGTCGATGATGGGCAATCGCGGGATCCTCCACGACGACGACCGTCGCGTCGTGCGCACCTTTGCCGTGCGGCGATGGATCGCGTGCCGATTGGAGTTCCGCGGCCGGCGCCGCCGCGTCATGACGCCGCACCGCCCGGCGCAGGGCGAGGTGGACGTGCTGACTCCCCGCTCCGTCGTCGCGGTGCTCGCGGCCGGCTATCGGCCCAGCCTGCATCCAACGCTCTCGCGCCCCTCGTCCTAGCCTATTGCCTTGGATCAGCATCGAACGCCGTACTTTCAAGCGCTCCTCGATTACGTCGACTCGGGCGTGCTGCCGTTTCACACCCCCGGACATATCCAAGGCGTGGGCATGGATTTGGCCTTTCGCGAGTTCGTCGGCGACAATATCTGCGCCATCGATCTCACGCCGATGCCCGGCATCGACGACCTGCTGCAGCCGACGCAATCGATCAAAGAGGCGCAGCAGCTCGCCGCGCTGGCCTGGGGCGCCGATCACACCTTTTTTCTGATCAACGGCTCGACCAGCGGCAACCAATGCATGATGATGACGGCAGTGAATCCCGGCGACAAAATCGCCGTGCCGCGCAATTCGCACAAATCGATGCTCGGTGGTCTGATCATGAGCGGCGCCGAGCCGATTTACATGCAGCCGGAGATCGACGAAGCGCTGCGCATGGATCATTGCGTGACGCCCGAAACCGTCGCGCGGACGCTCCGGCAGCACCCCGATCTCGTGGCGGTCTATCTGGTTTCCCCGACGTATTACGGGGTCGCCGCCGATCTGGAGGCGATCGAGCGCATCGTCCATGCCGCCGGCAAGCTTCTGCTCGTTGACGAAGCCTGGGGACCCCACTTTCATTTCCACCCGGAGCTGCCGCTCTCGGCGACGCGCGCCGGCGCCGATCTGTGCATCAACTCGACGCACAAGATGCTCTCGGCCTTCTCGCAGTGCGCCATGCTCCATCAGAAAGGCGAGCGGGTACCCCTCGACCGCCTCACCGCGGTGCTGAAAATGTTTCTTTCGACCTCGCCCAATCTGCCGATGGTCGCCTCGCTCGACGTCGCCCGCAAACAGATGGCGACCGAAGGCGAAGCGTTGCTCACCCGCACGATCGAGCTGGCGCACCAGACTCGCGCTCGTCTCAACCAGATCCCGGGAATCTACTGTTTCGGCGAGGAGCTCCGGGGCCGTAGCGGCGTCTTCGCGCTGGATCCGACGAAAATGACCGTCACCGTGACCGGCCTCGGCTACACCGGATACGAGGCCTCGGAAATCCTGCGCCGCCGGCACAACATTCAGGTCGAGTTGGCCGATCTCTTCAACGTCGTCGCCCTTTTCACGATCGGTACGACGCGCGAAGCGGCCGATCGGCTCGTGGGAGCTTTCAGCGAGATGGCCCGCGACGAGCGTAAGCTCGACATGTTCGCGCCTTCGGGAATCCTCGAAGCGCGACTGCGGCGCGGCAACTTCAGCCTTCCGCCGGTACCGCCCATGCGGATGCGCCCGCGCGAAGCCTTTCTCGCCGCTGCCGAGTTCGTCAAGTTTCGCGAGTCGGCTGGGCGCATCTGCGCCGAAACGCTGACGCCGTATCCGCCCGGGATCCCGGTCATCGCGCCGGGAGAAGAGATTACGCCCGAGATCGTCGATTACGTCCGCTTGGAGTTAAAGGCGGGCGTGCGCATTCAGGGACCCTACGACGACGAACTACGAGTAATACGCGTCGTGAAGGAGTAAGCGCACGGCTGCAGTAAATGGCCCGTGCGTGCCCTTGGGGAAATAGGCACGGAAGGCAGGATCAGTATTGGCAGTTAGAGTTCACTCCGTTTCCCCAAGTTGGGAGCTATCCCAACTTCTCGACATCTTCCCTCTGCCGATACGACAAGCGCTCGTTCGTCTCAACGACATCGAAGCAATCATCGAAGTCGTGCTCGACCTCGGGCGTCCCCCCGAAGCTCGTTTCGAACACGACTTTACCTATCTGACCGACGTGCCGGTAAGTCACGAGGATATCGCGCAGGTTTGCTCGCGAGTTTCGCCGTTCGGAGCCGATAATCGCGCCGGCATCGAACAGACGCTCCACCGTATCAGCGCAATCCGCAACCGAAGCGGTAAGATCGTCGGCCTGACCTGTCGCGTCGGCCGGGCGATTTACGGCACCATCGACATCGTCCTCGACGTCTTACGCAGCGGAAAGTCGATCTGTCTGCTGGGACGCCCCGGCGTCGGCAAGACGACGATGCTGCGCGAGTGCGCGCGCGTGCTCTCGGAAGAGCGCAAGCGCGTCGTCATCGTCGATACGTCCAACGAAATCGCCGGTGACAGCGACATTCCGCACCCGGGTATCGGTTTGGCTCGGCGCATGCAGGTCACCGATCCGGCTCTCCAGCACGCGGTGATGATCGAGGCTGTCGAAAATCACATGCCCGAGGTCATCGTCATCGACGAAATCGGCACGCAAGCCGAAGCCGAAGCCGCGCGGACGATCGCCGAGCGCGGCGTGACGTTGATTGGCACGGCCCACGGACAGACGTTGGAGAACCTGCTGATGAATCCGACGCTCTCGGATCTCGTCGGCGGGGTCGGAGCGGTAACGCTCTCGGACGAAGAAGCGCGCCGTCGCGGCACGCGCAAGACGGTTCTCGAGCGCAAGGCTCCCCCGACGTTCGACGTCGTCGTCGAAATTCACGACCGCGACCGGCTGGCGCTTCACAAGAACGTCGCCGACGTGATCGACGCCCTGTTGCGCGGCTACCAGCCGCAGCCGGAAATCCGGCAGCGCGAGCCCGGCGGCCAGGTGACCGTCGTCCAGGAAGCCGATACGGAATCGATGCCGCGCTTCGCCGATCGCTACGACCACGAGCGCGAGTCCGACGAACGCGACCGGCCGCTCTCGATCTTCCCTTACGGCGTTTCGCGTAACAAGATCGAGCGGGCCATCACGAATCTGCGCGTCAACGCATCGATCGCGCGTAACTGGGACGACGCCGACGTCGTGCTTACGCTCAAGACGCTCGAACGCAAGGAACAACCCAAGCTCAAGCAGATCGCGTCCGACAACGTACCGATTTACTCGATCAAGACCAATACGACGACGCAGATCCAGAGCGCGCTGCGCGACGTCTTCAATCTCGGCTCGATCGACAACGAAGAGATCGCGTTGCGTGAAGCCGAGGAGGCCATCTATCAGGTGCTTCTCACGAATCAGGCAATCGAGCTGTCGCCGCAGACGTCGTACGTTCGCCGCATGCAGCATCAGCTCGCCGAGCGCTATCGGCTGCAGTCGCGCAGCACGGGTCTCGAGCCGAACCGCCGCGTCCGGATCTACAAGACCGCCGACGTCTGACTCGGAAAGGACTGTCGCACCTTGCCATCCTGAGCTTGTCGAAGGACTGTCGAAGGACGAAGGGCTGTCGAAGGGCGGTGTCGCCTGAACGGAGTCGAAGAGCAGATGTTCATAGTCGTCGAAGGCATTGAAGGTAGCGGCAAGAGCACTTTGCTCTCGCAGCTTTCTCGTGGTCTCCAATCTCAGGGTTACGACGTAGTGGAAACCCGCGAGCCGGGCGGCTCGGCCGTCGGCGATGCGATTCGCGAGATATTCTTGAATCGCGCGCTTTCCATCTCGCCCTTGACGGAAGCCTTGCTCGTCAACGCGGCTCGGGCCGAGCACGTCGCCGAGGTTATCGCCCCAGCCTTGGCCTCGGATCGAGTCGTGCTTTGCGATCGCTTCGTCGATTCGACCCTGGCATATCAAGGCTACGGGCGCGGACTCGACGTAGAATCGCTGCGCGCCATTTGCGCGATCGCGGCGCAAGGTTTGGTGCCCGATCTCGTTCTCGTGCTCGACCTGCCCGTTACCGCGGCGCGCGCGCGTTTGCGCGATCGCCCGGCCATGGATCGCATCGAAAATGAAGACGACGTATTCCACGAACGCGTGCGCCAAGGATTTCTAACCCTCGCCCGGAGTTCGCCGCGCTACCGTCTCTTCGATGCGCTGCTGCCGGCCGAGCGCGTCGCCGAAGATGCTCTGCGCGAGATGCAGCGGTCGTTGCGGGTCCGCGTTCCATGAGCGAGTTACGCTTCGACGTCGTGGGAGCGGAAGGTCCGAAGCGGTATTTCGAAGGGCTGACGCAGCAGCGGCTCGGGCACGCGTATCTTTTCACTGGTCCGGCCGGCGTCGGCAAGAAGACGTTCGCTCGTGCGCTGGCGCAATCGCTCCTCTGCCTCGCACCCAAGGATGCGCTTCTGGGGTACGACGGCACTTGCGCGTCCTGCCTGCTCTTCGGCGGTGAGAACGCCCGTCATCCGGATTTTCTCGAACACCGCGGAGTCTTGCGGATCGGAGACCCGGACGCGCGCGCCGGCTTTTACGAGAGCGAGCAGCTATCCGCGCGCGATTTGATCCATCAGTTTTCGATGCAGTCGTATAGCGGCGGAATGCGCGTGCTGGTGCTCGGAGACGTCGCCTTCGCGACCCACGAAGCCGCCAACGCGTTGCTGAAATTTCTCGAGGAGCCGCCACGCGGCGTGCTGATGCTGCTCACGACCGCGACGCCGGCGCGTTTGCTCTCGACGATCCGCTCGCGCCTCGTCGAGATTCGCTTTCCCTTGCTCTCCAAGGCGCAGGTGCGAGAGGTGCTCGGCGGGATGAAGTATGCTTCGCAGGAGTCCGATCTGGCGGCGTCGTTGAGCGGCGGCAGCGTCGCGCGCGCGCTCGCGACGCTGCAGAGCGAGGAGGAGTCGCTGCGGGCGCAGGTCGTGCGTTGGTTCTTCGACAGCGTCGCCGGGAAATCGCCGCAGGACTCATGGGCAACGCGCGAGACGCTCGAGGACGGGCTGGAAACGATCAAGACGCTGGTGCGCGACTGGATCGTGGCGAGCGGCGGCGATGGCATCGCGCTCGTCTCGCTCGACCAGGCCGAACGCTTACGCCGTCTGCAGCCCCTCGACCCACGCGCGGCCGTCGCGTTGCTGGGAAAGCTCGACGACGCTCAACGGCTCGCCCGTACCAACGTCAGCCCAAACCTCGTCGGCGAGTTCGTGCGGATGGCGCTTACCGGAAGCCCCTAAACGCGACGTCGTCGTACTGCTTGGCGAACGGGAAGGCGAGGTAAGCCAAGACGACCGCCCGGACGGCAGCCAAAACCAGCTGATAGCCGATCACGCCGAAGCCGATCGCAAAGCGGTCCACGACGAACTGCGGCAGCCAAATCCATAAGGCGGCGAACGCAATCGCGAGAATCGCGGCGCCCGGAGCGTTCTCGCGCACCGCGCGAAAGGACGCGCCGATCGCGAAATTTCCCGGCATGCCCCCGATGGCCGCGGCCGGTATCGTATAGATCAGAAAAAAGGCGACGACGAGCTCGAGGGCGATCTGTACCGCAGCGCCCGCGATGCTGCCGATATACGCGGCGACGTAGACCAAGAAATAGAAGCCGATGGTCGCGATCAGAATGCCGCCGGCTTTGTGGCGGCCTTCCTCCCAGGCCTCGTCGAAAC
>JASHOM010000220.1 GCA_030041115.1 Vulcanimicrobiota bacterium
CTCTACAGCGTCGTCTCGCGCGAGATGCCGCCCACGTGGCCCTCCGCGGCGCTCGAAGCACAGGCGATCTGCGCCCGCACCTACGTACTCCAGCGCAGCGACCCGCGGCGGAACTACGATCTCGTGCCCTCCGAGCTGGATCAGGTTTACGACGGCGTTTCGGGCGAGACGGCGCAAGGAAACGCCGCCGTCGACGCGAGTGCGCGGCAAGTCCTTTCGTTCGCGGGCGGCTTTGCGCAGATCGCTTACTCGTCGTGCTGCGGCGGCCACACTGAATCGTCGGCGGACGCCTGGGGGAGCTCGACGCTGCCCTATCTCGGAGGCGTCGTCTGCGCGTGGTGCACCGACTCCCCCAACTATCGCTGGAGCCGCACGCTCGCCTTCGACGACATCGCGTCGCGCCTTTCGAGCGCGCTTGCGCCCCCGGCAAGGCTCGACGATCTGCGCGTGCTTTCGCGAGACGGCAGCGGAAGAGTCAACCAGTTCGAGCTCGTGACCGATCGAGGGGGAACCGCCGTTGCGGGAACGCTCTTCCGGCGCGACATCGGTGCGCGCGTGCTGCCAAGCTTGCTCGTAACCAACGTTACTCGTACGGTCGACGGTTCGGGCGTGCTCGTCGACGGCGCCGGCCTCGGACATGGCGTCGGGCTTTGCCAATGGGGCGCGCGCGGAATGGCGCTCGACGCGCAGAGCGCCCAAGCGATCGTGGCATTTTACTTTCCCGGGACGAGCGTCGAAAATCTTTGGACGTGAGGCCGGCCCCCGGCCGCGCCGCGCTTGCGGTTTCGGCGTTCGATTTCGACTTGCCCGGAGAGTTGATTGCGCAAGCCCCCGCGCCCGATCGCGACGCAAGCCGGCTCTTGGTGATCGACGGCGAGGCGACCGCGCATCGAAGTTTTCGCGAGCTCCCCAGCCTGCTGCATCCGGGCGATCTGCTCGTCCTCAACGAAACGCGCGTCATCGCCGCGCGGCTGGCCGGTAACCGCGCCGGCGGAGGAACGGCCGAGCTGCTCTTGCTCCACCCGGCCGGCTCGCTGCGCTACGACGCAAACGCCTCGCGCTGGGTCGCACTCGCGCGCCCTGCCCGCCGTCTTCGCTGCGGCGCTCGCATCGAGTTTGGGACGTTCGGCTCGGTAACCGTGCGCGTCGAGCTTGCCGAAGGGCTGCGAGAAGTCGAGTTCGACCTCGCGGTCGGGTTCGAGGAGTTTCTCGAGCGAGTCGGGCGCATGCCGCTGCCCCCCTACATTCATAACGACTCGCCGCACGCGGCGGCGCGATATCAAACGGTCTTCGCGCGCCTCCCGGGAAGCGTTGCCGCGCCGACGGCGTCGCTGCACTTCACGCCCGGCCTCCTGGCCGAGATCGAGGCGCGCGGCGTCGAGATCGCCCGGCTCTCGCTCAATATCGGCCTGGGAACGTTCCGTCCCGTCGGCACCGAGTTGGTTCGCGAGCATGTCATGCACGCCGAGACGTACGCAATCGGAACGGATGCGGCGACGACAATCGAGCGCGCTCGCGCGCAGGGGCGCCGGATCGTTGCCGCGGGAACGACGGTCGTGCGCGCGCTCGAAGGAAACTTCGCATCGTTCGGACGGATCGAGGCGGGCGAGCACGTCACGGACTGCTTTATCGCTCCGGAGTTTCAGTTCCACGTCATCGGCGCAATGCTCACCAACTTCCATCTGCCGCGTTCGACGCTGCTGATGCTGGTGAGCGCATTCGCCGGGCGCCGGCGCATTTTGCGAGCCTACGCCGACGCGATCGCGCAGCGGTATCGCTTTTACTCCTTCGGCGACGCCATGTTCATCGCCAAACCGGGAGCGTAAGATGCGCTACGTAGCGGTCGGCTCGCCGGGTGGCCCCGAGGTGCTGCACGTTGCCGAAACCGACGCGCACGCGCGCATGGAGTCGAGCGCGCACGTCGGCAAAATCCTGCTCGTGCCCGATCCGGCCGGCGGCACGCTAGTGGTAGAGGAAGGTCTGACTTATCGACGAGGGGCCGGTGGACATGAAGAAGATCATCGGAATCGAGAGCATCGTGTTCGCTCGCGAAGCCAGGAACGCAACGCGCCGAGCCTTTGCTTTCTCCTGATCGGTGGCGGGGACCAAACCGAGCACTTTCTTTTGATTGGGCCAGATGACTCCCCAGACGTTCAAGAGCATGAGCGTCCCGAGCCAGGCGCCAAAACCGATCGGCGCCATCGCACCCTGCAGCGTGAACGCGGCAACGAAACCGTTCGCACCATCGGGTCCGCGGAAGTTGGCCAGGAGCGCCGCACCGAAAATCCACGTCACGATCGCGCCCCAGCGGAACCAAAAGAGCGCGCGCGGGAGGACGTATTTGGAAATTGGGGCGGCCTCGCCCGCGGCGGTCGCCTCTTTGACCGCGGCGGCGTTGACGAAGTTGAAGAAATACAGCAGGCCGATCCACATGATCCCGGCCAGGATATGAAACCAGCGAAAGATCCAGTCCGAACTTGCCATGTTACGCTCCCGCTCCCATCGCGCTCGATACGATCCACCGCGCGATGGCCCACAGGATCACGGTTAAGACGAAGCCGCTGATGACGGTGCCCCAGAGCGAATCCAAGGGATTTTTCACGGACAACCTCCTTCGGTTCTGACTTGCTTGGAAGCAAATGTTGCGCGCGGCAAGGGAGGGTCCTCCTCGTTGCCTAAGCGTTTTGTCCGGCTTTCAGCCGGGTATCGAACACGTGAGATGAAAGTATATTCACCGGTGAAAACATACGCGCCAAAAAAATGGGCCCTTTCAGGTTTGCACGGCATCTCCGATGCCACGCTCGAGATGCATTTCGGCCTCTACGAGGGCTACGTCAAGAACACCAACCTTCTCAACGAACGTCTGGGCGAGATTCGGTCGGCGGGTAAGGCCGCGGGCAGCGACCCCGCCTATGCCGAGCTCGTGCGCCGGCTGGGGTTCGAGTATAACGGCATGCGTCTCCACGAGTACTACTTCGACAACCTGCGCTCGGACCCCGATGAGATCCGTAACGGCCGGCTGTACGACGCGCTCGGTGAAGCGTACGGCGGCTTCGAAGAATGGAAGAAGGACTTCATGGCGGTCGGCGGGATGCGCGGCATCGGCTGGGTGATCGCTTACTACGACGTGACGAATGCGCAGATCACCAACCACTGGATCAACGACCACGAGAACGGCAACCTCGCCGGTTTTCTACCGATCGTCGTGATGGACGTCTGGGAGCACGCCTTCATCAAGGATTACAAGCCGGCGGAGAAGAGCAAATACATCGAGGCGTTTTTTGCCAACCTCGATTGGCGGACGTGCGAATCGCGGCTGCCGTAGCGCTCGGCTAACTCACCGAATCGAGCGATTTGGGCTCGGCGAGAATCGTCTTGGCATCCGTGTACCATACGAGCCCCGGGGGTGCCGCGCGCCGCTTGCGGACGTGCTTGCGCAGGGTGTAGTCGACCGGCACCGCCGTCGAGCCCTTTGCGCGCGAATAAAAAGCGGCGAGCGACGCGGCGAGCTCGAGATCTTCCCCGGGCGCCGGCGCGCGATCGTCGCGCGCAAGAATGACGTGCGCGCCCGGAATGCCCCGGGTGTGAAACCACAAATCGTTGGGACGCGCGACGCGGAACGTGAGGTCGGCGTTTTCCAGCGGCGATCGTCCAACGAGGATCCTCGATCCGCTGCGCGTGCGCAGCTCGAGCGGAGCACGTTTTCGCTTGGGCGCCCGCTCGGGCTTGCGCTCGGCGCGCTGCGGTCCGAGCTGAGCGACTGCCGCCTCGACGGCGTCGAGGTCGTCGTCGTTTGCGCGTTCGCTCTCCCAGCGCAGCGTCTCGACCGCCTCCAGACCGGCAGCGATCGCGCGCTCGCGCGTCTCGACGTGCGGTAAACTCTTGCCCCGTTTCTTGTATTCGCTAAACAGCTTCGCCGCGCGCTCCTTCGCGGCGTCGCGCGCCCCTTCAGCGAGCAAATGGAGGGTCGCGAAGATTTGCTCGCCTTCGCTGCGCAGCCCTTCGCGCTGCTGCGCGCGCACGCGCTTGTCAGCCAATGCCGCGACCTCGGCCCGAAGCTTCCGCTCCCGTTCGTCAAGGCGCTTGAACAACGCGCGGCGCCGCGCGGCGGCGCGTTGGTTTCCGGCGCGCGCCGTTTCTTGCCCGCGCACCTCGGCGAAGAGCGCGAGGAGCGAGGCTTCGCGGGTCAACTGCGCATCGTCGAATCCTTCCATCGGCACGACGTAGGCTTGCAGCAGCTCCCCGCTGCGCCGGTAGACGAAGAGCGGATCGGCAGCGGCGTCGGTGCCCGCCGCGGGCGGGGCAAGGGTTCGGGCGCGCGGCGGCAGCGGCGGAAGAACGTAGCGTGCGCCGGAGTGCACCGGCCGGCGGGGATTCTCGCCGGGGGTGAACTCTTTGCGCGCCGCTACGACGACGCCGTCTTTCACGAGCACGGCATTGCCGAAGCGGGGAACGAGCTCGAGGTAGAGATCGAGCCGTTCGCCGACGCCGAACCGCGAGCGGGCGGCGAAGGTCAGACGGAGCAGCCGATCCTCGCCGGGGGACGTCACGTCCGCCAGCGTCATGCCTTGGAGCGAGCGCGCGAGCACGCGGACGAAACCAGGCTCGATCCCGATGCCGAGCTCACCCTCTTCGACCGTCACCAAGGGCGAGGCGGCGAAAAGATCGATCGCCAAAAGCGGCCGCGCGCCGCGCCGCCGCAACGTGAGCGCGATGCGTCCGTCCGCGAGCAGGCCCGCATCCTCGACGCGCGCTCCGCGCAGCCGCTCCTGCAACTCCGCACCGAGCCGGCGGATGAGGACCCAATCGGTGAGCATCAAACCTTCTTAGTGTGAGAAATGCAATAGCCTGGGCCGCCGCGCTCCTCGGGCTGCTCGTCGCTTGCAGCGGTGCCTCGCCGGCGCCGAAAGGCTGGCAGCCGATACCCGGTGCGAGCGCTGCCTGGTCGAGCGGGAGCGGAAGATCGGCCCAAGAGTACTCCTACGCCAAGCGCAAGTTCGGCGGAGCTCTACAGGATCTCGCTTCTCAAGTAACGATCGACGCGTTGATGCGTCATCAGGGCGCCAAATACGGCGGCAGCGTTCCATTTGCGCCCTGTCCGGGTGCGGCCGGAGTGGCGACTTTCCAACTGCGCGATCGCACCACGCTGCAAGAGGGCTTTGCGGTCGAAGACGGCTACTCGATCCGCACGACGTACGTTCGCCCCGCCGGAACCCCGATCGATCCGAACGTGACCCAAGCGATGCAAAACCTGCTCTGCAGCGTCTAGGAGCCTTACAGGCTCCTCGTGTGCTGAACCGCCGCACGCCAAATGATCGCGCAAGGATGCGGCGGCTGGATCGTCAACATCTCGTCGATCCGTGAGGAGCTTTTGAACGAGATTCCGCCGTACCGCCGGGGAAAGCCCGAAGAGATTGCGCGTTCGGTCGCGTGGCTTCGCAGCGAAGCCTCTTCCAGCCTGACCCCACGACGACGTTCGCCGGCGGCGGCATGATGCGCCGATCCGGCAGCCTACAGTTGCGATGACTCGCTACGAGCTATTGCCGGTCTCCACCGACCTCGCGCATCACTCGGTTGCCGACCCGCGCTTCGCCTACGTGCTGCCCGACACCGAAATGGCGCAAGGCAGTACCATCGGAGCGCCGCGCTGCTGCCTCGTGCTCAAGCCGACGGGCGCGATTCAAAAGATCTACTCACCCGACGCGGGCTACGATTTCTTGGGAGCCGTCGAAGTGCACTACTGGAATCGTCGCAGCAAGATCCGGCTTGGCCGGCGCCAAGGCGAGTTTCACATTCATCCCGAGCGGCAAGATCACATCTTCACGCTCGACAACGGCGTCACCGTGCACGAGCAGATCTTTCCGTACAATTCCGACTGGACGACCACGCAAACGATTCCGCCCCCGGCGGTCTACTATCGCATTCATTTCAAGAATACGAGCCAGTCCGAGGTCGCGTTCGACAGCTACGCTTTTTGCGAGCTGCGCGGCAACACGGCTCACGACGTCGTGGCGGAGTATGACGGCGCGCTCGGCGGAATCGTCGCCTGGAATCGCTCGAGCCCGTCGCAACTCCGTCTCTTCGCGATGCTCGGCGGCACACCCGACGGCTGGGAGATCAACGCCGACCCCGCGATGCCCGTTTCGCACTTCGCCCCGCGCAAACTCGCCGATGCGGCCACGCCGGCGGGCGACAACCCCATCGGGGTACTCCATGCGGCCCTCGAGCTGCAGCCGGGCGACGAACGGTGGCTCGAGTTTCTCTGCCTGCTTTCCCCGACCTCGCGCGAGGACTTGACCGCGAGCCGCCCGCGTTGTCCCTCCGGCTCGGAAGCGAGTCGCAGCACGACGCAATACTATTGGAACTTTCTGCGCCGCGCGGTGCTCCGCACGCCCAACGTCGACGTGAATCACGGCGTCCTATGGGCGAAGGCCAACATGCTGCGCGTCCAGACCTATGCGCCTACCGGCTGGTGCTTTACCAACGATCCGACTCGCAGCAACAACAGCGTCGGGCGCGACACCGCCTGGATGTCCTTCGGGGCCGATTATTTGAATCCCGATTTTGCGCGCGAGTCCTTGGGCGCGTATTTTCGGCTGGCCGAGCCGCAGGGAAAGATCGTCGAGTATTACGACGTTCGCAACGACAAATGGGAGGACTACGGCCTCAACGTCAACGACAACACCCCGCTCGTCGTCCTGGCGCTCTGGCACCACTTCTCGGTCACGGCGGACGCGGATTTCCTGCGCGCGAGTTACCCGCGCGCGGCGCGAGCGATGGAGTACATGCTCTCGCAGCGCAATGCCGACGGTCTGATCTGGTGCACCGCGACGGGCGAGGCCGACTGGGGAATCGTCGGCTGGCGCAACGTGATCCAAAACTACCGGATCAGCGGCGCGTCCACGGAGGTGAACTCCGAGTGTTACGCGGCGATGCGGGCATTGGGGAGAATTGCCGGGGCATTGGGCGACGCGGAGAAGGCCCGCGAATACGCCGCGCACGCCGACGCATTGCGCGAGGCAATCAACAAGCATTTGGTCAACCCGGAGAACGATCTGTATTTCCTGACGATCGACGTCGACGGTTCGAAGCGCACCGAGATCACCGCGGACTTGATCTTTCCCGTGCTCTTCGGCGTCGCCCCGCCCAAACGCGCGGCGCGAATCATCACCGTGCTGAGCGACGCCGGGTTTTGGACCGACGCGGGCATCCGCACGATCCCGCGTGACGCGTTGGCCTACGGCCCCGTCAAGGGCTTTGGGCTGCTCGGCGGCGTCTGGCTGGCCGTATCCTACTGGTTCGCGTTCGCGGCCGCCAAGTATCAGCCCAGCGCCATGGCGACGGCTCTCGCCTGCAGCTTTCGCCACTTTTCGATCGATCCGCGGCGCAACAACACGGTGCCGGGGCAGTTCGCGGAATGGCTGCACGGCGAGATCCTGTCGAATCAAGGCATGATGCTCTCGCCGTGGGATGCGCCCCGCTATCTCTGGGCCGCCATCGAGGGGGCCGGCGGTCTCGAGATCGGCGAAGACGCGGTCGCCATCAACCCGGCTCTCGCGGATGACTGGCGCTGGCTGACCGCGATCGACGTCCCATTTCGCGGTGGGTCGCTTGCCTGGATCGCCTGCCGCATGCCCGACGGTCTGCACGTGCACGCGACCGCCGATCTGCCGTCGCGCGCGAAGCGCACGATCTACGCCCGCGACGTCACCGCCGCCGTCCGGCTCGCGGATCCGTCGGCGACGGTCGTGGCGCTCGCCAACGACGACCGGACGCTGGTCTTCATCGGCAACTCGAGCCCCCGCACCATAGCGACCGCGGCGGCGCTGGACGATGCCAAGAACCCGCACTATCGCGTACGCCTGTTCTCGACCGTCTGGAATGAGTGGGAGGAGAAGAGCCGCGTTGCCCGGGATGTCATCGTCGAAGGGATTCCGGTCGTGGTCGACGCCGGCGGCTTCGCGATGGTCGAAATTCTCGCGTAAGCGCGACTCCGGCATGGCGGCCTCTTGCTTCCTTCCGAGGTCAAGCGGTCTCGCAGCGTGAACGAAGCAGGGTTGATCACGGGTCCGGGTCTGCTGTTCGTCGTATCGGGCCCCTCGGGAGCCGGCAAAGATACGCTGGTCGAGGCGCTCCGGGAGCACCGCCCCGGCCTGCGCTACTCGGTTTCGGCGACGACCCGCGCGCGGCGGCCCGAGGAGCGAAACGAAACCCATTATCTGTTCGTTTCCGGTGCCGAGTTCCGGCGAATGCTCGACGAGGACGCGCTCTTGGAGTGGCGCGAGTACGGCGGCAACCTTTACGGAACCCCGCGCGATTACATCGAGCAGAGCCTCAGCGAAGGTTACGACGTAATCATGAAGCCCGAGGTCAACGGTGCGCTCGCCGTCAAGGCGGCCTATCCCGACGCGGTGCTGATCTTTCTGGTGCCGGACCGATTCTCGAACCTGCGCGAGCGTCTGCTGGCCCGTCGCACCGAAACGAACGAGGAAATCGCGCGACGGCTCGAGATCGCGCAACAGGAGATGAAGTTCATCCGCAGGTTCGATTACATCGTGGTGAACGCGCAGGACCGCCCGCAGGAGGCCGTGCGCGACCTCGACGCAATCCTGCAGGCGGAGCGCTTTCGCATCCACCGCTACCCCGACGCCTCCATCCACGCGGTGGAGTCGTCCTAAAGAACGAACGACGCTAGCTGATAAGGAATCATTCGATATTTCATGAGTAAGTCCGTATTCGGAGATCTCGACGCGCTCCTCGAGCACGCCGACTCCAAGTTCAGTCTCGTTAACATCGTCACGAAACGCGCCCGCCAGCTGAACAACTGGATTCGCGTCCAGCAACTGCCGGCGCCGGATCGCCGCGAGTACTTCGCCAGCGAACCGCTCGTCGACAAGGAGAACATCAACCCCAACAAACCGGTCTCGATCGCCCTCGACGAGATTGCCGACGGCAAGATCGACTACCGGCGGACCCGCGAAGGAATCAAGTAGCGCCTCATGTGCGGCATCGTCGGGTACATTGGAACCCGCGACAGCGTCCCGATCATTCTCGACGCGCTCCGGCGCTTGGAGTATCGCGGGTACGACAGCGCCGGCATCGCCGTCATCGACTCGACCGGAGCGCTCGCAGGCTCCAAGGCCGAGGGCAAGCTCTCGCGGCTGGCCGAGCGCCTGCGAAACGGCGAGACCATCTCGGGCGCCGCCGGCATCGGCCACACCCGTTGGGCGACGCACGGAGTTCCTTCCGACGCCAACGCGCACCCGCATCTCGACTGCCGCGGGCGCATCGCGGTGGTCCATAACGGCATCATCGAGAACTACGCCGCCTTACGCGCGCGCCTGCTGCAGCTGGGGCACGTCTTCACCAGCGAGACCGACAGCGAAGTGCTCGCGCACCTCATCGAGCTGCACTACGACGGGAATCTGGAAGAAGCGGTCCGGCACACGCTCCACGAGGTCCGCGGCGCCTACGCGCTCGGCGTGATCGCGAGCGACGAGCCTGAGCACCTCGTCTTTGCGCGTAACGGCGCGAGCCCGCTCGTGCTCGGCATCGGCGAGGGCGAGATGTTCGTCGCCTCCGACACGCCGGCGATCCTGCCCTACACGCGGCGCGAAATCATCTTGCAGGAAGGCGAGATCGCCGTCGTCGCACGCGACGGATTCCATCTCAGCGATTACGAGGGCGACCCCATCGAGCGCGAGGTCACGACGATCACGTGGGATGCCGGCTCGGCTGAGAAGACCGGCTACAAGCACTTCATGCTCAAGGAGATTTTCGAGCAGCCCCAGGCGATCAAGGAGACGCTGCGCGGCCGCATCGACGAGCACGGGCGCGTCCATCTGGGCAACGAGCTGGGCGAGATCAGCGATGCGCGGCTGCGCGAGGTGAGCAAAATCGCGATCACCGGCTGCGGAACCGCGTACTATGCCGGAATGGTCGGCATGTATCTGCTCCGTTCGCTCGTGCATCTGCCGGTCGAGATGGAGCTGGCCAGCGAGTTTCGCTACGGGGAGCCGGTGATCGATCCCACGGCCTTGGTGATCGCCATGTCGCAATCGGGTGAGACGGCCGACACGATCGAAGCCGTGCGCATAGCCCGCGGCTCGGGAGCGGGCGTGCTGGGCATTTGCAACGTCCTGGGCTCGCATCTGACGCGTCTCTCGGACGGGATGCTTTTCACCCGGAGCGGCCCCGAGATCGGCGTCGCCGCGACCAAGACGTATGTCGCGCAGGTCACGGCGATGACCCTCTTCGCTCTCTATTTGGCGCAGCTTCGCGCGACGACGGAGGACCGCCGGCTCCGCGAGGTCGCCGACGGAACGAAGCTGCTTCCCGCCGCGGTGGACGTCGTGCTCAATACCTCCGGCGAGATTCGCAAGGTCGCGCGCGAGTTGCGCAAAGCGCAAAGCGTGCTTTTCATCGGCCGCTACGTGAACTTCCCCACGGCGCTGGAGGGCGCGCTGAAGCTCAAGGAAATCTCTTACATTCACGCCGAGGGCTATCCCGCGGGCGAGATGAAGCACGGACCGATCGCGTTGCTCGAACCGAGCGTGCCGGTCGTCGGCATCGCCACCGAGGACCGCGTGCGGGAGAAGATGATCTCGAACTTGATGGAGTCGAAGGCGCGCGAAGCTCCCGTGATCGCCGTGGCGAATCGCGGCGACCAAGAGGTTCAAAGCGTCAGCGATCACGTCTTCTGGGTGCCGAAGGTGGACGAGCTGCTCTCGCCGATCGTCAACGTGATTCCGCTCCAGCTACTCGCCTACCATATTGCCGACATCGAAGGCAAGGACGTCGATCAGCCGCGCAACCTCGCCAAGACCGTTACCGTCGAGTAATGGTTCGCAGCGACGGACGCCGCCCCGACGAGCTGCGGCCGGTAACGATTCAACCGGGCTTTCTGAAGTATGCCGAGGGCAGCGCCCTCGTCAGCGTCGGTAACACGCGGGTGATTTGCGCCGCCTCTCTCGAGGAGCGCGTGCCCGCCTGGATGAAGGGTCGCGGCCTCGGCTGGGTCACCGCCGAGTACGCGATGCTCCCGCGCGCGACGCAGGAGCGCACGGCGCGCGAAGCCGCAAAGGGCCGCGTCGGCGGACGCACGCAAGAGATCCAGCGCATCATCGGCCGCGCCCTGCGGGCGGTGACCGACATGGCGAAGCTCGGCGAGCGGACGGTCTGGCTCGATTGCGACGTCATCGACGCGGACGGCGGAACGCGCACGGCAGCGGTTACCGGCGCGTTCGTCGCGCTCGCGCTCGCCTTGAAAACGCGCTTCGATCCCGCGGATCGCGCACGCTGGCCGCTCGACGCCATGGTCGCCGCAACCAGCGTCGGCATCGTCGGCGGTCAGCCGCTGCTCGACCTCGCCTACGACGAAGATAGTCAAGCCTTCGTCGACATGAACGTCTTCATGACCGATGCCGGCCGTTTCGTCGAGCTGCAGGGGACGGCCGAGGCCTCCCCGTTCGATCGCCGCGAGCTCGATACGCTGCTCGCGCTTGCCGAGAATGGAATTCGCCGGCTCTTCGAGCTGCAACATGCGGCGCTCGGCACGCCGGCGCACGTGCATGCGCGTTGACCGGCCCTTGGTCGAGCTCGTAGCGCGCGTCGGCGCCTTCCATATCACGCAGCGCCGCATGCGCGATGCCCAACGGCGGATGGAGGCGGCAGCCGACGGCGGCGAGGTCACCGAGGCGATGCGCGCCGACTATCTGGCGGAGGTTCGGCGCTATTTCGAGTCGTTCGACGCCGAGGCGCGGGCGCAGCTGCGCGACGTCGATCGCCGCTTGGGACGCGCGAATCAAATCCAGTTCAATCTCACGGCCGAACGCGGCGTTGCGGTCAAACGAATCGAAGGCACCGCCGGCGTGCTGGAGGCTCTGCGCGCGCTCGAGTCCCGCGCCTCGTGAGGGTTCTCGACCGGTTCGGTCGCGCGACGATCGGTTTCTTCGAATACGCCGGCGGATTGACGCTTCTTTCCGTCGAGTCGCTCGGCTTCATGGCACGCCTGCGCGTTCGCGTCGCCGAGACGCTCTCGCAGTGCGCGCTGCTGGGCGTGCATTCGGTCGTGATCGTCATGCTGACGTCGCTCTTTACCGGCATGGTGATCTCGCTCGAGTCGGCGCAACAGGCCGTCGCGTACGGCTTTGCAAACATCGTCGGCGGCGCGGTCGCATACACGGTGACGCGCGAGCTCGGGCCCATGTTGACGGCCGTCGTCGTCGCGGGACGCGTCGGCTCGGCGATCGCCGCCGAGCTGGGCTCGATGGTGGTCACCGAGCAGATCGAGGCGTTGCGCTCGATGGGTCTCGAACCCGCGCGCTTCCTGGTCGTGCCGCGCTTTGCCGGACTGCTGCTCATGTTGCCGTTGCTGACGGTCTTTGCCGACGTGATCTCGATTGTGGGCGGGATGTGGGTGGCCCAGGCCTACGCCCACATTCCCTACGATCAATACATTGCGTCGGTGCGTCAGTCGATCGACTTCACCGACGTGATCAAGGGTTTGCTCAAGTCCTTCGTCTTCGCGGCGATCATCGCAATGGTCGGTGCCTATCAGGGCCTCTCGACGCGCGGTGGAGCGGCGGGAGTCGGCCGAGCGACGACCGGCGCCGTCGTCTTGGCGATCATCTTGATCTTCATCTCGAACTTCGTACTCTCGTTTCTGCTTTTTAGTTGATGCAAACGTCCGAGGTTTCCAAACCGATCGCGCGCATCGACGACGTCGCGCTCTCGTTCGGCGATCGAGTCGTGTTGAAAAACTGCAACCTCGACATCGTCGAAGGCGCCATCACCTGCATCATCGGATTGACGGGGGCTGGAAAGTCGACGATCCTACGCCTCCTCGACGGGCTCTTGCTACCCGACTCCGGGCATGTCTACGTGCGCGGCCAGGACATCTGCCACATGTCCGAAGAGCAGCTCAACGTCGTTCGCAAGAAGATCAGCCTCTCGTTTCAGTTTTCGGCCTTGCTGGACAGCCTGACGGTGGGCGAGAACGTCGCGCTTCCGCTGCGCGAGCACACCCGGCTCTCCGAGGCCGAGATCAGACGCGCCGTCGCCGACGCGCTCGAAAGCGTCGGGCTCACGAGCGCCTACGACAACCTTCCGGCGGAGCTCTCGGGCGGCATGCTCAAGCGCGCCGGATTCGCCCGGGCGATCGTGACCGGGCCCGAGCTCGTGCTTTACGATGAGCCGACGACCGGCTTGGACCCGATCGTCACCAACCTGATCACCGATACGATTCTGCGGCTGCGCGAGAAGCTCAAAGGAACGGCGGTCGTGATCTCGCACGATCTGCCCTCGATCTTCGCCATGGCCGACTACGTCGCCATGCTCTTCGAAGGAGCGATCATTGCCTACGATACCGCCGAACGAATCCGCCAGTCGACCAATCCCATCGTCGTTCAGTTTCTAGAAGGCGCCGAAGTCGGCCCGATTCCGATCTAGTGTGCTGAACCATAAATGGCACGCTAGCTCCGATCAGCCGTGCCGGCGTCGAAGACACGCCCCGTGCTCGTTGAGGAACGCCCCGAGCGCGGACGGCGCAACGTGCCGGAGGAGCTGCCGGAGCGCGATTTCGACGATGGAGCTTTCGCTGACGTTACATCGCACGGCGTCGCGACGCAACTGCTCGGCAATCTCCGCGGAAAGATTCACCGTAATCCGTCGCGCGCCGTGCGGACCGCCTACTCGTGCGGAGAGGCCGGTTCCCGCTCGCGACGCGCGGCTTCCTCGCATCATCGCTCCATCCTTACCCAAAAGTCCGGCCGCGCGCCACGCGAAGCAAGCTCGGGCCGCCTGCCCGCCTGCGAGGCTCTTCACCCTCACGCGAATAATAGGGAGGCCATGACCAGGCAAGCACAAGTCGGCGCGTTCGCGATCGTCGCACTGCTCTTGCTTTTCGGCATTTTCTACATCATCACCGACTTCGGGACGCGCCACACCGGCTATCGCATCGGCGTGCACTTCGATACCGCGGCGGGCGTCACGGCGGGCGGCCTGGTCTACTTCAGCGGAGTCTCGGTCGGCTCGGTCGATTCGATCGAGCTGCTGCCGGATAACTCGGTCGACGTCATCCTGGCGATCAAGAACGACATCGACATCCCGGCGGCGTCGCGTTTCATCATCCAAGCGCCGCTCACCGGCTCGCCTGCGGTGATCATCCTCCCGCCCAGGCAGAAGCCGCCGGTGCCGTTGCTGCCGCGTCAAGTCCTGCCGATTGCCGAACAGCCCCGCGGGAGCAACGGCGTCTCCGTCGCGGACCTGCTGCAGCAAGGACAGGGTGAACTGCGGCGTTTCGACAGCGTCATGCGGCTGGTCGAGCAGCGAACGCCCAAGCTTCTCAACACGCTTCAGACGACGCTCAACAACGCCAATGACCTAACGCTCTCCACGAAAGCTTCGCTCACGCGACTCTCCGACGAGCTGCTCGCGCTGGGTTCCAACCTTCAAGGGAGTTTGAGCGCGGCGAGCGCGAACGTCGTGCAGCTTTCCTCGACGCTCAACACTTCGGCGACGATCGACTCGAGAAAGATCGGCGTGTTGCTCGATCAGTTTCAATCGACCGCGACCGCGCTCAATCGCTCGATGAATGCGCTGCAAGACCTGGCTACCGACCCCCGGCTGAAGGCCAACATTCTCGCAACGACCCAGAGCATCGCCGAAACGACGGCAACGATCGCCGCGATGACCAGGGATCTACGCACGGTGACCGGCGATCCGCAAACGCAGGCTCAGTTGCGCAACACGATTGCAAACCTCGACGCGGTGATGCAGCGGGCCAACTCGCTCCTGGGAGAGCTCGGCGGCAAGAGCAGCGTCTACGGCGTCGACGCCGGCGCGACGCCGTCCCCGCCGACGGTGCCCAGCAGTTCGCCCTATCCCGGCGCCCCCGCGCCCGCAGGCAGCGCGTCGCCCGCTCCGGGCGGCGTCTCGCCGCAGTTGCGCGCGCAGCTGCAGAGCAAGCTGGCCACGCTCGCGCGCAACCTCGTCGACGTTCAGCTCCGGCTGAGCGGCCTTTCGCCTCAGCACGTTGCGGGACTCAATCCGGTTCTCACCAGCAGCCAAGGGCCGCTGGGAGATCTCAATCTCGTCATTCTGCCGCACGGCAGCACCAGCGTCGTGGTCGGCGCCAACGCGATCGGCGACAATACGACCTGGAACGCGTTGCTGGAGAAAAACGCCAACGATTTTCACGTCGCCGCGGGCGTTTTGTACTCGCAGATCGGCGTGCTGGGCCAATACGCGCCCTTACACGGTCTGGGCTTTGAAACGCGCGTCTACGACCTAACGTATCCGATGATCGACCTCTACGCGAACCTGCACGTCGCTCCCGGCGCCGAGCTCTTCTTTGGTCAGCGCGACGTCACCCACGCTTCCCGGCGCAACACGTTCGGCTTCCAATACCAATTCTGATGGCTCGATCGGCGGAACGGCCGCGCATCGGGATCGTCGGTGCCGGCGCGATGGGAACGCTCTTCGGCTTCCACTTGGCGGCGCACTGCGACGTGACGATGCTCGACGACAATGTGCAGCTCGCGCGCACGGTCGAGCGCCAGGGGTTGCAAGTCAACCAGGAGCCTCCGCGCAAGGTAGCCGTTGCGCGCAACGCTCGCGATCTCTACGGATCCCACGTGCTCTTTTTGTTCGTCAAAGCGGTCGACACGCTGCGCGCCCTACGGGCCTTCGCCGGCGAGCTCGACCCCGCCGCGCCCGTGGTCTCCTTGCAGAACGGCATCGGTAACGAGGGGGCGATCAAGACCGCGCTCGGCGGCGCGGTGCCGGTGATCCTCGGCATTACGACCGAGTCGTCACAGACCGTCGGCCCCGGGCACGTGCGCAGCTCGGAGCAGGGTAACACGATCGTCGGCTCCGCGACGGCCTCGCCGACGACGGCGCGCACGGTGACGGAGCTGCTGACGCACAGCGGCCTGCGCGCATCGGTCGTTCACGACATCCGGCCGCACCTGTGGGGGAAGCTGGTCGCCAACGCCGCGGTAAACGCGCTCTCGGCCCTGCTCGATTGCGAAGCCGGAGCGATACCGCGCGATCCCAATGCCGCGCGACTCGCCGAGGCGCTCGCCGAGGAAACGGCAAATGTCGCGGCCGCCCTAAAAATCAGTCTGCCGTTCGTCAATCCGTGGCAGTACGTCACCGAAGTGGTCGCGCTGGGAGCCGACGCAAAGAGCTCGATGGCGTACGACGTGGAGTCGGGGCATCCCAGCGAGATCGATCACATCAACGGCGCGGTCGTAGCCTTCGGACGCCGAACCGGTACGCCCACGCCCTACAACGAGGCGATGGTGCGGCTCGTCAAGGCGCGGGAGGCGTTGCTCGCCCGCTCACGGCTGCGGCTGTAAGCGCAAGAGCCGAATCGACCCGGCCGACGTTTCGATGTCGACGCGTTGCGCCGCGCCGCCGTTGACGTTGCCTTCGATCGTTTCGGAGCTTCCTTTTGACGTGCCGCGCAGGCCGAAATCGGTGAACAGCACGCCGTTGCCGGTATGCAGGCGCACGGCGAAAGCCGCCTTGGCGCTGATCCAAACCTGGATGTCACCGTGACGCGTGGAGAAGTTCAACGTGCCCGGCCACTGCGTCGCACCCATCATCACGGAGAGGTTTCCGGCGCCGACGGCCGCCTGCGCGTAGCCCGGAAACTGGAGCGTGACGTTGCCGCGGGCGGCAACGACGCGAGCATTCCCGGTGATGTCGGTCACGTTGACGTCCCCCCGCTGCGACTGCACGACCAGATTCACGCCGTCGGGAACGCGCACCAGAATCGAAGCGTAGGCCGCCGGCGCTTTGACGACCACGCCGAGCGGCGCTGCGACGAGCCGCGGCGCAGGCGGAGGCGTTCCTTTCGGCAACGCGGTCGCCGCAACCGTGAAGAGATCGCGGCGTTGGCCGGCCTCCGGCTGATACACGTTCAAGGTGCCCGCGCCGATTCTCACGGCGATCGACGTTCCCGGCTTCAGGATTCCGATCGTCGTAACGTAGGGTGACGGATTGCTGCATGCCGTCAGGGCCGCGAGGAGAAGAAGCAGGCCGAATCTCACGTTGCTGCCTTCGCCACCCAATCGTCATGCACCACCGTTCAATCGCAGGAGCCTGGAGACGTCCGGCGGCGCGTCGAAGCTCACGGTCGACGCGGTCCGCCGCGCCGAACGCCGGGGGAGGAACAAGAAGAAGAAAATGAAGAAGCAGATCTCGTCGGGCCTGCTCGCGCTACTCGTTTCCGCGTGCACGGCGCCCGGCATCGGTCCCGCGCCGGCCGGCCTCAATTCGTTTCAAGGCGTGCCGCCGCATCCGCAGAGCCGTTGGATCCCCACGGCCGGGGAATCGTTTCAAATCCAGTACGATGGGAAGCTCGACCTCTCGTATCCGGCCGAGATCTTCGATCTCGATATGTTTCAGACGCGAGCGGCCGTGGTCGCTAAGCTCCACAAGATGGGTCGTCGCGTCATGTGCTACATCGACGTCGGCACATGGGAGAAGTGGCGGCCCGACGCCGGTAAGTTTCCCAAGAGCGTCTTAGGACGCAAAGACGGGCGCTGGGCCGGAGAACGCTGGCTCGACATTCGGCAAACGTCGATACTCGAGCCGATCATGGGCGCGCGCTACGACCTGTGCAAGCAGAAGGGCTTCGACGGAGTCGACCCCGATAACATCGATGGGTATCAGAACAAGACCGGCTTCCCGCTTACCGCGCAAGAGCAACTGACCTACGACACCTGGGTGGCGCAAGCCGCCCACGCCCGCGGCCTCGCCGTCGACCAAAAGAACGATAACAACCAGCTCAAGGAACTCTCCTCGCTCTTCGATTTCGGCGTCGACGAGCAATGTTACGTTCAGGGCTGGTGCCGCCAACTCACGGTCTATACCGATCGCAATCGTCTCGTCGTCGACGTCGAGTACGGCACCGGCCACGAGACGCGCTTCTTGAACCGAACCTGTCCCAGCGATGCGAAATACGATCTCACGGCGATCCTCAAGAGACTCGAACTTACCGCGTGGATCGTTACGTGTAAGAGCTGATAAAGCTTTGTGACGGAACGCCCAACGCTGCGTTTGATTATCTCATGAGGCCATTCAACGTTTTAGGGCTGCGTTCCGACAGCAACAAACCCAAAGGAATGGTCGGCAGGGTTTCCGTTGAGGTCGTGAATGCGTACGTCAAACGAAAGCACCGAGCCTGAGCAATTCGGGTCAACATGGCTCAGAATCAACGAATGAACGCCTTCCACAACTAACTCAGCGCAGCTACTCGTTCCGAAATAGCTCTGCTCGAACGTAAGTATATATTCGCCGCGCTGGGGATGGGCCACCGTGAAATCCTTCCCCGCGACGATGCTGCCGCTGCGGCTGATCAGCCCCGAAGCCGACACGACATAATATCCGGAGGCGCCATGGATACCGGCGGCTGTCGCATAGCCGCCAACACCAAGAAGCAACCCGAAGACAAGGAACGCGAACCTCTGCATTAGACACCTCATCCTGTCATCTTGTCATCCTGTCATCTTGTCATCCTGTCATTTGTCATCCTGAGCTTGTCGAAGGGCTGTCGAAGGACGCCCTTCATCAAAATCAAACGCCCGCTAAGTTAACCGGAGATTCCCGCGCTCAATGCTCCGGCGCGCTCACTGCGATGCCTCGCGGAACGTCGACGTCGTCCAGAATCGATTTCTTCGGGGCGCCGCCGAACGGATAGAACCGGTAGGTCACGTAGCCTGTGTGCCGGCTACCGACCGGAGCTCCCCGATCTTTTGTCGCATTCGAGCGCCGGGCCGGGCGAGGCTTCGGCGCTTCCCGATCTTTTGTCGCATTCGAGGACCGGGCCCGGCGAGGCTTCGGCGCTCCCCGATCTTTTGTCGCATTCGAGCGCCTGGCTGACCGAGGACTTCTGCTCGCCACGCTCGAATGCGACAAAAGATTTATTATGTCGCATTCAGGCTCGAAGAAGGCCTTGGAAAGGCCGGACCCGCTCGTTGCGGATTTGCGGGGCTATTTGCTGACCGAGCGAAAGCGCAGCCCGCTGACGGTGGCGGCCTACGAGCGCGATCTGGTCGAGTTCGGCCGGTTCTTGCAGGAGGCGCCGGGCGCGCAGACGCCGCTTTCGCGGGTGCAATCGTCGCAGATCCGCCGGTACATCGCGTACATGTTCGACGAACGCGGCTGGGACAGCCGGACCGTCTGCCGGAAGCTCTCGTCGATCCGCGCGCTCTACCGCTTTCTGAAGATCACCGGCGTGCTCGAGAACGATCCGGCGGCGGCCATCCCGGGCCCCTCGACGGCCAAACGGCGCCCGGCCCCGTTGAAGGTCGACGAGGTGATGAAACTGCTGCGGACGTCGCTGGCCGGGCGCAACGATACGATCCGCGCGCGCGACGCGGCGATCATGGAGCTGTTCTACGCCAGCGGCATGCGCCGCGCCGAGCTCGCCGGAGTCCGGCTCTGCGACGTCGATCTCGCCGAGCGGACGATCCGCGTTACCGGAAAAGGCAACAAGGAGCGGGTGGTCGTCATCAACCGGGCCGCGGCCGGGGCCATCGAAGCCTACCTGCGGCTGCGTCCGCGCAGCCCCGATCCGGCGCTGTTTTTGGGACGCAGCGGTAGGGCGCTCACTCCGAAACACGTCTGGCGCATCTTTCGCGCAATTTATCGGATCAGCGGCATCGAAAAGCACGCGACTCCGCACACGCTGCGGCACTCCTTTGCAACGCACCTGGTCGAGAACGGCGTCGATCTCGAGACCGTCCGCGAGCTGCTCGGGCATGAAAGCCTCGCGACGACCGGCGTCTACTTGCAGCTCGCGATGGGTCACAAGCGTCGCGCCTACGACGAGGCCCATCCGCGCGATCGCATGGCGAATCGCTGACCGGCTCTTGGCGATCGCGATTGCCGCGGCTGCCATCATCCTGCTCGCCGTCCGGCCGCGGCCCGTACCGGGGTGGGTCTGGCCGGTCGCGGGAGCGCTGCTCGTCGTGCTGCTCGGATATGAACCTCCGCTCGGCGCCGCGGACGCCCTCGTGCGGCAGTGGAACGTCTTGCTCTTCATTTTCGGACTCATGGGCGTTTCGGCCGCGGCGCAGGAAAGCGGCGCCTTTCGCTGGATCGCGGATTTCGTCGTCGATCGTGCTTGCGGGTCTCGGCGCCGGCTCTTCGTGCTGCTCTTTTTGGCTTGTGCGGCCGTCACGCTTCTGCTTTCCAACGATGCAACCGCGATCGCGTTGACCCCGATCGTTTACGAAGCGGTTTCGACGCGCGCTCCGGGCGAGATCAGGCCGTTCCTGCTTGCCTGCGTCTTCACGGCGAACACGGCGTCATTCGGATTGCCGTTTTCGAACCCGGCAAATGTCCTGATCTTGCCGCACCCGCAGCTCGTTGCGTACGTCTGGCACCTCGGACCCCCCGAACTCGCCGCGATCGCGATCAACTTGGCCATCTTCCTCTCCTTCTTCCGCAACCGCCTCGACGGCGAATTCCCGCGCCACCGGGCGAACGCGCCCTCCCCGGCGGCGCTGCGCACCCTCATTGCCTTGTGCGTTCTAGGCATCGCCTACTTCCTCGCGCTCGTGCTGCGCTGGCCGCTCGGCCCCGTCGCGCTCGCAGGCGCGATGCTCTCGCTCGCGGTCGCCGGTACGGCACCGCGGCGCGCGGCGGAGCACATCTCGTGGCGGACGCTGGTGCTGCTTTGCGGCTTGTTCGTCCTCTTCGATGCGGTCACGCGCGCCGGTTTCGTGACGTGGATGCTCGCCGGATTGCATGCCGCTCTTGGCTACGGGAGCCTCGTCGTCACGGCCGCTGCCGCCGGGGGCGCGGCTCTGCTTTCGAACGCGTTCAACAATCTGCCGGTGGCGGTCGCGGCGTCGTACGTTGCGCGAGCGACGTCCGAGCACGTCGCCTATCCGCTCATCGTGGGCGTCGACGTCGGGCCCAATCTGCTCACGACCGGCTCGGTCGCGACGATCCTGTGGATCGCGATCGTGCGCAGTTACGGCATTCGGATCAGCGTCGGTGAGTTCGCGCGACTCGGAGCGCTCGTCGTCCCGGCGTCGCTTGCGGTGAGCATCGCGTGGCTCCGGCTGCTGTCGCCGTAGCGCGGCGTTTTCAATCGTCGACCCAGTCGCGCGTGAGGTAGAGCCAAAAGGCAAGGCCCGCATACTTTCCGTACCGGACGAAGGCTCGCTGAATCGTTCGATCGGCGGCCTGTTTTTTGCCGGCAAGGCGGCGGTATTTCGGGCGCGTCCAGGAGTCGAGCACCAGCCGGCGGTGGCGTCCGAGCAACTGCATGACGTGCGCCGCTCCGTAGGGACCGATTCCCGGTAACGCCAGCAACTGCCGCTCGACTTCGTCGTCGCCGTACCGCTCGCCGTCCAGAAGCGCTTCCAGATCCAGCTCTCCGCGAGCGACCGCACGCGCGATCGTCCGGACGTACGGTCCGCGGTAGCCCATGCGCGCCGCGTCGCGATACCAGGGCGCCTTCGTGGCGGCCAAGAGTTCGGCGCTTGGAAACGCGCCGTCGCCGAGATCCGCCAGCGCGCGCGTCATCCGAATCGTGGCCGACCATGCGCAGTTGGTCGTGCAGATCGTCTTGACCACGTCTTCGAAGACGCTCGGGCTCGCCAGAATTCGTCCGGCGCCGCGAGCCGCCCAAGCGAGCGCGGCATCGCCGGCGATCTGCGCGTAAAACGGCGAGAGATCGTCTCGAACGCGAAACATTCGCGCGACCGACGACTCGATGGCACTGCGTTCGCGAGGTCGTAGCGACGACGCGCTCTCGACGACGAGCAGCCCGTCGTTTTCGCGCATCACGATCTCGACCACGCGACCGGCGAGGCGAAATCGCCGCCGGTAGCGCAAGGGGTCCGTTTCGACCGTCGCCGGCGCCAGGCGCGCGCATCCGTGCGAGTGGATCGTGCGCGCAAACGAGATCGGCTCGCCGCCGGCGCCTCGCAGCGGCAACTCGCAGAGCGTGCGCACCGTGGGTGCCCTACGACCCTAGGCTACGTAAGAAACGTTGACCGCGACGCCCGCGGCTGCCGCTCGCATCAGCACGCCATAGACTTCGTCGAGCTCCTGCTCGATCGCCGTAATCTCACGAGCGCTGACGCGAAAGCGTGCGGCATGCGTCCAGAGCAGGCTTCGTGCCCGTTCCAACGCGCTGCGAAGCCGTTCCGGCGTCGCCTCCAAGACCGGCCAGTCCAAATCACCCTGGGCCGGAACGACGCGCCAGCCGGGACCGGAGACGAACGCCACTTCCTCGCCGGGGCCCAACGCATGCGGCACGGCGGCCAGCACGTCGACCGCTTCCTGGTCGGCCAATGACAAGGGCAGCCCGAGTTCACCGAGCCGCAGGATATAGCGAAAGAACGACGCGTTTCCGACCGTGTAAGCCCCCGCCGCGGAGGCGACGCTGACGTGGACGAGGTCGATTTCCGGAGGCTCGTCGAGGGGACCGCTCATGCCGCCTAGTTCGCGGGTATGAGCCCGAGTTCTTTGACCGCGTCGCGCTCCTTGCGCAGCTCATCGAGCGTCGACGCCAGCCTTGCGCGGGCGAAGTCGCCGTGCTCGACGCCGCCGACGATCTGCGAAACGCCGTTTTCGGTCCGCGACGGAAACGAGAAAATCAAGCCCGGATCGACGCCGTACTCGCCGTGCGAGCATCGCCCGACGGAGTACCATTCGCCCGGCGGCGTTTCGTGGGTGAGATTGTAGACGCCGACGATCGCCGCGTTGGCCGCCGAAGCCGCCGAGGACGCGCCTCGAGTCTTGATGACCTCGGCCCCGCGGTTCTGCACCGTCGTCACGAAGTCGTTCTCGAGCCAGTCGCGGTCGGCGATCGCTTCATGCGCGGCGCGGCCGCGGATGCGCGCGTGCGCGAAGTCAGGATACTGCGTGGTCGAATGATTCCCCCAGACGACGACCTGCGCGACCTCGGTGACGTCCGCGCCGCTCTTGCGAGCCAACTGCGCGCGCGCGCGCAACTCGTCGAGCGTCGTCATTGCGAAAAATCGCTCTTTGGAGACTCGCGGCGCGTTGTTCATCGCGATGAGGCAATTCGTGTTCGCGGGATTGCCCACGACGAAGACGGCGGCGTCTTCGGCCGCGTGCGCGTTGATCGCGCGCCCCTGCTCGGTGAAAATCGCGCCGTTGACGCGCAACAAGTCGGAACGCTCCATCCCCGCTTTGCGGGGAACGGCGCCAACGAGAACCGCCCAGTTGACGCCGCGCATCGCCTCGTTGACGTCCGAGCCGTAGCGCACGCTCTTGAGCAGCGGGAAGGCGCAGTCTTCCAGCTCCATGACCACGCCGCCGAGCGCTCCGAGCGCCGGTTCCAACTCGAGCAACTGCAGCTCGAGCTCGGTCTCCGGTCCGAACATTTGACCCGAGGCCATTCGGAAGATCAATGCGTATCCGATCTGGCCGGCCGCGCCCGTTACGGCTACTTTTATCCGTTTCTTCACGCTAACTCGTTTCTCGTAGGAGAAGTGACGCTCATGCAAGGCGAAGGCACGCACGTTCATGACCGAGGATGCGCCAGCCCGTCCTGACGGAGCCGAGCGAGTCGACGCAAGCTTTTCCGGAGCCGATCGGCCTTCCGCGACGATCTACGACACCTGCATCCGCTGCGGACTCTGTCTGCCCTCGTGCCCTACCTATCTCGAAACTATGACAGAAACGTCGGGGCCGCGCGGCCGGATTAGTCTCATAAAGGCGGTCGGCGAGTCGCGTCTCGATCTGCGCAGCGCCGGCTTTGCCGAGCAAATGTGGCAGTGCTTGGACTGCCGGGCCTGCGAAGCCGTCTGCCCTTCGGGCGTTCGCTACGGTCAGCTCGTGGAAACCGCCCGCACGCAGATTCGCCGTGCCGTCGCGTCCGGTGAACCGCCGCGCAAGCGCGCGATCCGGCGGCTTCTTCTGCACACGCTTTTTCTGCGGCCGCGCCTCATGCGCACCGTCGCGAACCTGCTCCGCTTCGCGCAGCGCACCCACCTGATCGCACTGGCCGGCCTCGCGGGCCTCGCGAGGGCGGCGAAGCTGGCTCCGCGGGTCTCGCGCTCGTTCTTCGTCGCAGCCGATCAATGCTTCGAGGCACCCACGCCGCAAGGCGTGGCGTTCCTGCACGCCGGATGCATCATGCCGTATGCCTTTGCGCAAGTCCATCGGGCAACCGTGCGCATGTTGCAGCGCGGCGGCCTTTCGGTCCGCGTCCCGCGTGCCCAGGGCTGCTGCGGAGCGATCGCGGTCCACGCCGGCGACATGGACTTCGCGCGCCGGCTGGCCAAACGCAATATCGAAGCCTTCGAAGCCAGCGGCGCCGACGTCTACGTCGTCAACGCGGCCGGTTGCGGAAGCGCGCTCAAAGAGTATCGCGAGCTCTTTGCGGATGACGAAAGCTGGGCCGATCGCGCCGCGACGTTCTCCAAGCGCGTCCGCGACGTCACCGAAGTCCTCGACGCGCTCGAGCTTCCCGAGCCTTCACGATCGATCGATGCGACCGTGACCTATCAAGCGCCCTGCCACCTCGTTCACGCTCAGCGCATTGCCAACGCGCCGCGCCGATTGCTCCGGCGCATTCCGGGGCTGCGTCTGGTCGAGATGAGCGAAAGCGCGCTCTGTTGCGGCAGCGCAGGCATTTACAACCTAACCGAGCCGGAGATGGCGGATCGCCTCCAGCGCCGCAAGGTCGACGCGATCCGTGCGACCCATGCAACGATCGTCGCGACCGCGAACCCCGGATGCGCCGCGCAGGTCGCGGCGGGGCTACGCGCAGCCGGCACGGTTGCGACCGTCAAACACGTGGTGGAGCTGCTCGACGAAGCCTACGGCTAGATCGTTGCGCTGACGCGATCGCGCTCGCTGCGGGCGTCTTCGATCGAGTGGTAGACGCAAAAGACCGCGATGAGTCCGGTAATGTTGAGCAGCCGCGAGATCGGACCGTCGTTGACGATCAAACGGAAGGCGCCGCCTCGCTCGGCGGCGCGCCGATGGGCACCGATCAAAACGCCGAGCCCGGTCGAATCCAGGAACTCGATCTGGGTCAGGTCGACGATCAAATCGTTGCTGCCTTTTTCCGTCGCCTCGCTCAGCGCCGCGCGCACCGTCGGCGCGGTCGCAAGGTCGAGGCTTCCGCGCAGCTTGAAAACGAGCGCCCCGCCATCCTCGGTTTTCAGCTCGATGCCGAGCTCGTCGTGGGACATGTCAGCAGCGGCCTTTCGGGCTATGAATGCTTTTCGCCTTGAGGTGCCCGCAGTCGCGGCGCAGCGAAATGCTCCGCATCGTCATCCCAGCGCGTGAGATTTTCGCCGGCGAGATGCACGCCGCCGATCCAGCGATCGACGGCGTGCTCGTCGAGCCAATCGGCATCGCCCGCGAGCACGCGCCGGCCGAGGGCGGTGGGAACGAGGCGGCCCTCTTCTTCTTCTTCGACGAGCGCTCCCTCGCCGGTCGCTAGCTCGTCCAGGATTTTCTCGAAAAGACGCTCGCCCAGAAAGTATGCTTCTTCGTGCGCTTGAGCTCGCGCGAAGAGCTCCTCGCGCCGGGCCGGCCCTTGCGCGACGGCATGGAGAGCCTGACGCTGCGATCTCGAGAGCCCGTCGCGTTTCCACGGGTACTCCTCGCAAAGACGCCGCAGCGCGGCCCGCAAGAACGGCAAGCCGATTGCATCCTCTCGCGAGCCCTGGTAGAGATTCGCGGGCGATTCCGACGTGAACCGCTCCCAGGCGCGAAGGGCCGATTTGAAAATCGCGGGCGTGGCGGTGCGCCGCTTGGGAAAGAGCGCCGACACTTCGTCGACCGTCATGGCCGAAAGATAGTGATCGCTCTGCAGGACCGAAACCCGCCCCGGTTCGAGATCGAGCTCCGACAACGCGGTCAGCGCTTGGAGCAGCTGCAGTTGATCGTAGAGATCGTGCTCGAACCACAGGACGATCTCGTCGAAATCCGCCGCGCGGCGAAGCTGCGCGTCGCGCCGCTCGAACTCGTGCATCAGTTTGATCGGCTTGCCGTATCCGCGCGCGGACAAGTACGTCGCGCGCAGCGTGCTGGTCTCTTCGAGCGAAAGGCCGGCCGGCACGGGGCCCTCGTTGAGCGCGTCGCGCCATGCGACGTGCGTGCCCAAGATCCCCGCCCTTTTGAGCAAATAGAGCGCGCCGTCGCCATTGGTGACATGGAGCATCGCGGCCGGCCGGCTCACGTGTGACGTGCCATCGTCACCCCTCGTCCGCTTCGGCGGCGCCTGCGCTGCGGTAAGGCAGCTGCCTTCGACTCCGCGAAAGCTGGGGTGGCTGGATTCGAACCAACGAATGGCGGAGTCAAAGTCCGCTGCCTTACCGCTTGGCTACACCCCATCGCGCTCGCTTTCGCTCCGATAGCTTCCCTCATGTCGCCGCAAAGAGCAAGCGCCGCCGTTGCGGGCGACGCTCGCCGATTATTTCCCGACTCAGGGCGGTCGTTAGCGCGTGGCGATGAGCCGCTTGGCCCCGACGTAGCGGGCCGCCCAATAGGATTCCGAAAGGCGGCTTACCTCGACGCCGTGGCTCGAGCTGGCGTGCACGAACTGGCCGTGGCCGAGGTAGATGCCGACGTGCGAGACGCCGCCGTAGGTGTCGAAAAAGACGAGATCTCCGGGCCGAGGTCCGCCGACTGCCGGTCTTCCGGCGTCGTATTGCGCGTCGGCGGTACGCGGAAGTCCGATCCCGAGCATCGCGAAGACGTGCTGAACGAAGCCCGAGCAGTCGAACCCCGAAGCCGTGGTCCCTCCAAAGACGTAGGGTACGCCCAGGAAACGAAGGGCGCTGCGGGTGAGCTCCTGGGCAATCTTCGAGGTCCGGGCGAGGACCGCGCCCGCGAACCGGTCGAGGCCGCCGCGATGGCGGGGACGGGTGTCGACGATGAGCCGTGACGTCCACTCCGCTACGTCGGGACTAAGCGCTTGGGCATTGACCCCACGCGACGCGCCGGTGAAGTCGAGTTGGGGTGTGGTCGTACCGGCCCGGGCCATAAGGCCGGTGCCGGCGATCAGCAGGACAAATGCCCCAACAGCTAACGCATGACGCAAGAAACCGCTCCTCTTTCACGACACTTGCGGGGTTAGTTGACGGATTCGGACGTGAAAGAAGCGCCCTAGGGCCGACCGGCCCATTCACCCCTACCGAAGATGTCCCCCGCTCGGGACCACCGTCCCGACTCAGTGACCTTTTCAGGCAATGGTGGCGGCGCTTCGGCATAATGCCGGAGCGCCCTCCCCTTTACCGGATATTTGATTTTCGGTTCAATTTAAGCGCCCGGCCTCCTGCTCGATTCGCCGGGCGACCCGACCGGTGAGCTCCTCGACCAGGGCCCGGTCCTCACCTTCGGCCATCACTCTAATGAGCGGCTCGGTCCCCGACGGGCGAACCAGCAAACGTCCCGATTCCCCCAGCGCCGCTTGCGCCGCGGCGATCTCTTCGCGAACGGCCGGAGCGTCGAGCACCTCACGATCGCGGCTCGGCACGTTGACGAGCACCTGCGGCGCGTAGACGACTTCGCGCACCAGCTCGTGCAGCGTCGCTTTCTGCGACGCCACGATGCCCAGCAGGGTAACGGCGGTCCGGGGCCCGTCGCCCGTCGTGTTGCGCCGGAAATCGATGATATGCCCCGACTGTTCGCCGCCCAACATGTAGCCGCCGGCGCGCATTCGCTCGAGCACGTACCGGTCGCCGACCGAGGTGCGAATCAAGTCGATTCCTCGCGTCCGCAGCGCGCGCTCGAAACCGATGTTGCTCATCACGGTCGCGACCACGGCTGCGTGCGTGAGCTCGCCGCGCGCGTGCATCGCGCACGCCAATGCGAAGAGCACGTGGTCTCCGGTCACGATCGTGCCCGTCTCGTCCACGAACAGCGCCCGGTCGGCGTCACCGTCGAATGCAATGCCGACGGCACGCTCGCCGCCGGCGATTTTCGAGCGAATCGCGGACTGGAGCCCGCGCAGGTTCGTCGCGCCGGAGTTCACGTTGATGCGCGTTCCGTCGTCTTCGCAGTTGATCTCCGTAACGCTCGCCCCGAGCTTGCGCAGCGCATAGGGAGCGATAGCATATGCCGCGCCAAACGCCGCGTCGACCACGACCTGTAGACCGCTCAAGTCCGCGGCGTCTTCATAGAGCTCGCGGTAGTAATGGCGGCCGAGATTCTGCGCGACGCGTGCGATGCCGACTCCCGTCCCCGTCGGCCGCGGAAGGTCCGGCGAATCCACGAGCGCCTCGATCCGCTCCTCGAGCGCATCCGAAAGCTTGAAACCATCGGCGCCAAAGAACTTGATGCCGTTATCGGCGATGGGATTGTGGGAAGCGCTGATCATGACTCCGGCGGCGGCAGCGGTCGCGCGCGTGACGCACGCGACGCCCGGAGTCGGAATGATTCCCAGCGACGTGGCGTCACGTCCCGCCGAGGTTATCCCGGCAATCAGCGCCGCCTCGAGCATCGTCCCCGACAATCGCGTGTCGCGTCCCACGAGGATCGGCCGATCGGCTTGGCCGTGTTCGGCTACCAAGGTGGCGGCGGCGCGGCCGATGCGTAACGCGAGCTCCGGCGTCAACTCGGCGTTTGCTATCCCCCGGACGCCGTCCGTGCCGAACAGGCTCACTTCGACGCCGCGCTTCCGGCCACGAAGCGTCCTTGAACGCGAACCAGGTTCGGGGTCACCGTAAGACCGGTCACCTCGATTCCCGACGCGTCGACCGGGATTGGACGAACCATTTCGTCGAGGGCCTTCGGTTCGTTGGGCATGGCGATGGCGGCGTTGACGGCGGCAATGCGCGACAGCAGCGAATTTGGCGCGCGAACGATCGCGGCTCTCGGGAAAATCCGCATCGTCCCGGCCACGACGCCGCCGGAGGGCGCGCCCACGTAATACGCGGTAATCGGGAAAGCGCGCTGCTCGATCTTTTCCACCGTGAGCGTCACCGATGCGGGATTCAAGCTTTGCACGACGAGGTCCGGCGCGACCAACTGCACCGGGACGTTGAAGACACCGGCTCCTTTGTTCGCAAGATCGAGCACGGCTTTGATGTTTTCGGGTTGGATCGCCGGATCGCCGCGCTTGCCGGCGACGGTAACCACCGCCTGATTATCGGCAAATCGGGTCACGTAGCCGAACGGCAGATTTACGACCGAGATCGGCACCGTGAGCTGCTGAAACTGCGGCGTGGCCAAGAGCGGATTGCCCGCGAAGCGCAGGTACGCCCAGCCGACGACGGCCAGCGTCAGCGCGAGTGCCTTCAGGCCGAAGTTCTTGCGAACGATCTGCAACGGCGTTCCCTCACGAAACCCGCGCCGCGGCTTGGTCGCGCCGGGTTCGCAGACGCGAACGCAGTTGCGCGATGAAGTCGCCGCGACGCCGCTGCCGCGGCGGCCGGGTAATGGCCAGCAGCATTTTGACGAGTCGCTGCTCGTCCTCGACCGGCCGCGTGAGCAGGCCCGCCCGGGCTATGGTAATTGCGCCCGTCTGCTCCGAGATGACGACGATGACGGCGTCGGTCTGCTCGCTCAGTCCGAGCGCCGCGCGATGCCGCGTTCCGAGGCGGGTGTGGATCCGCGATTGCTCCGAGAGCGGAAGAAAACACGCGGCGGCTTCGATGCGCCCCTCACGAACGATCACCGCGCCGTCGTGCAGCGGCGAGGAGGACGCAAAGAGCGTCAGCAGCAGCTCTTCGGAAATGTCGGCGCGCAGCGTCGTCCCGCTTTCGCAGTAGTCCTTCAACCCGCTCTGCTGCTCGATGACGATCAACGCGCCGCGCCGGTCTCGCTTGAGCAGAAACGCGGTGCGCGCGAGCGTCGCGATCGTCCGGTCCTCCGCCCGGCCGCGCTCCCCTCGCGCGCCGTCCATGCGAAAGAGGCCGCCGCGACCGATTTGCTCGAGCGCTCGCCGCAGCTCGGGCTGAAAGACGATCGGAATCGTGACCGCGGCACCGACGAGCGCCAGCCGCAGAATCGTACCCAGCAGATAAAGATGAAAGAGCGTCGCGACTCCGAGCAGACCCAACAACACGAGGACCCCGATGAGAATCTGCACCGCCCGAGTGCCGCGGATCAACAGCAGCACGTAATAGACGAGGATGCTCGTGGCGACGATGTCGACGATGTCGGAGATGCCGACGTACCCGATCGGGCTAGGCACGGCCGATCCTGCGTTCGAGAATGCGTTCCGGCGCGACTTGCGGGGCCCCGAGCCCGCCGGCGGCGACGCTCGCTACCAGCTCCACCGGCAGCGGCGACAGGAGCTCGATCGTACGCCCGCAGCCGAACCGCGCCAGCTCCAGGTCGATCAGCCCGACGATCACGCCGGCCTGGGTGCGACGCGGATCCCACTCGATGATGGCGCCGCCGGCAAACGCCCGGCACGCGAGAACTCCCGCCGGAGCGCCGCGACCGCCGAACGCCTCCAGGAGCGCCGGCAAGGCTTCGGGCAGCGCAGGGGAAAGTGCCAACGCGATGACGGGCCGGTCGTACAGAACTCCTCCGGGAGGTACCGCGATTGCGCTCCCATCGTATCCGTCGGGAAGCTCGAGCAAAGCGTACGAACGCCCAGCCGCCTTACCCGTGCGCCATGAGGCGCTGCCTCCGGCGCGGCGCACCGCTTCGTCCAAAGGCGCACGCTGCGCGTCGTCAAGACCGCCTTCGATGCTCACGGTGAGATAGACCACGTTCACTCCATCGTTTGCCGTTTCAACCGTGCAATCTTGCGTGTGACGGCGACGCACCGTGCACTGGTCGTTTCGACGGGAAAGAACTCCGCCTGGGTCTCGGTTGAGGGTGAGAGCCGTTCGCGCCTAGCCCAGTTGCGCCGGATGCGGCGCGCGCGCTTCATGCCGGTTCCCGGTGATGTGGTCGAGGTCCGGATTCTCGAAGACGGCGGGGCCGTCGTCGATCACATCGAGCCGCGCGGCTTGACGCTCGAGCGGCGCAGCGCGGGCGGACGCGCGAAGACGATGGCGGCAAACGTCGACCTGCTCGTCACGGTTACCGCCCTTGCCAATCCTGCGCCGCGGCTGGTCACTCTCGATCAGTTGCTGGCCTTCGCCGAGGTCGAGTCGATCGCCGTCGCGGTCGTCTTTACCAAACCCGATCTCAGCGATCGCGCGGCAGAGGAGGCGCTGGTCGAGCTGTATGCCGGGCTCGAGTATCCGACGCTGAGCGTGAACCCCAAGATGGGCCAGAACGTCAACCGTCTGCGCGAGCTGATTCGGGGACGCCGCGCGTTGCTCGTCGGGAACTCGGGCGTCGGTAAGAGCACCATCTTTCGCGCGCTCGGAGGCGATACGCCGGTCGGCGACGTCTCGCGCCGCGGACTGGGCCGCCAGACGACGACCGCCGGCCGCCTCTACCGGATCGACGGCGGCTTTCTCATCGATAGCCCGGGCATCAACGAGTTCGGCTTGGGCGCGATCGACGCGGGTAGCCTCACGCAGGCCTTTCGCGAGATGCGCGAGCCGGCGTTAGCATGCCGGTTCACGGACTGCACGCATCTCCAGGAGCCCGGCTGCGGCGTCCAGGCGTCCGTCGAGCGCGAGCTGATCGCTCGCAGCCGCTACGCAAGCTACCGCAAGATGCTGCTGGAGCCGGCCTGAACGGCCCTCCCTAGACACTCACCGGGGGCCTTGCTATGATACTCGCCGTGCCGAACATCAAAGCCGCGGAAAAATGGGCCCTCCAATCCGAGAAGCGCGCCGCCCGCAATAAAAGCGTCAAGAGCCGGCTCAAAACGCTCTACAAAAACGCCCTCGATTCGAGCGACGGATCCGCCGCCGCGGTCGAGAGCGCCTACGACAAAGCCGCGAGCAAGGGAATCATTCACCGCAACAAAGCCGCGCGTAAAAAGTCGCGTCTGGCCAAAGCGGCAGCGCGCAAGAGCACCGCGCCCGCAAAAGCCGCCAAGGGCCGTACGAGCCGCAAAAAATAAGGCGCTCGGTTAGATTGACTTTCGCCGTCGCGTCGATGCCGAGCGGAAAGTATTCTTGCGAATCGTCTCTTGAGCTGCCGCGTTAGCGATTGAGCCACCGGCAGCGGCGAGATCGTCGACGCCGTTCGCGCTCGTGCTGAGAGCCGGCCCCCCGGACCGCCGTGCGGGAGTCGAGGCAATCCTTGCAGAAGTGCAACCGAAAGGACGGTCGATAAGGCCGGCAATTTAACCGCCCAGTCTCCTCGGATGGGGCGGAGGTTCGCGGTATATGGATCCTGGTCGTTTGAGCTCGACGGAGTTGGCCATTCTTAGAGCGCTTGCACGCGGCATGCAGAGCAAGGAGATTGCCCGTAAGCTCGACCGGTGGAATGCGGGCTGGCACTGGGCGCAAACGAATTGTGCCCACTAGGTTTGGGTAAGCTAAGTGGTAAAATCCGCTTTGAAATGGTGGTGCATTGTCATTGGTGCGTGGCTTGGCACCGTTCTAATACTGTGCGCGACCAACCCTGGCCCTGACATTGGTATTGTTTTTTCATTTATGTTGGGACTGCTATATTACATGGCAGCCCGGCGGATCCTAAGTAGCAAAAGTTCGGCGCCAAGCGGCGGCGTAACGCTGCAGAGAACGCTAGGCCTCCTGCTTTGTACCGTTGGTATCTCGTTTCTTTTCATAGCTTCAGTTCTAGTAGTCATAACCTACAAGTGGATTACTTGGGATCCAATTGGACAATCGAATGATAGTGGTTGGGGCTACCTCTGGGGCAGGTGCCATACGCGGAGCTTTCCGCCGATAATCGGCCAAAATCACATGGTTGCGGTAATCCAATTCAGTGACTGCCCAGTGGTCTACATGGATGGAGTCTTCACGTATTTTGTGTTCGTAAAGACAGCGGACGCACCGTTAACTCATAATAATCTGGTCTTCAGGTATACCGCGACGACTGAGGGGATTGGCAATCCCCCTTCGGTCCGTTGGATCAGTGGCTCAACGTTAAGAATAGCGGTTGCGCCTAAGGCGATCGTGCAGGTAACTAGGCAAGAATCAAAGGAAGGTGCGATTGAAATCCGTTATGATCTCGCTCCAGCGATCAAATCGCCGAGCGGCGCCTTCTGGCAGAGGCCCTTCCTTTGATTCCGAAGCCAAGCGCTGAAACTAGGCCTTGTTTTCAAAGGAGTAGGTTCACAAAATGCATGCTGGCGGCGATGAGGATCACAGCGGCGTAGTTGGCGGCAAGCTTTTCGTATCTCGTAGCTACGCGCCTCCACTGCTTGAGCTTATTGATGCATCGGTCGATCACGTTGCGCTCGCGGTAGCGGGCTTTGTCGAACGTTATGGTCCGTTTCCGGTTCGAACGCGAGGGAATGACGGGCTCGATGCCGCGTCGGCGCAAGGCAGTCCGTAGGGCCGCGCTGTCGTAGCCGTTGTCGC
>JASHOM010000221.1 GCA_030041115.1 Vulcanimicrobiota bacterium
AACGGCTTTATCTGCTCAGCGCCTGGCGCGAATGCCCGTTCTACAGCGACCGCGAGCGGGCGGCGCTCGCCTGGACCGAGGCCCTGACCTCGCTTACCGACGGCAACGTGTCCGACGACGTGTTTGCGCAGGCCCGCGCGCATTTCACCGAAGAGGAACTGGTGAAGCTCACGATTGCGATCGTCGCCATTAATGGCGCTAACCGCATCAACATAGCCTTCCGGGCCGTCCCCGGCAGCTATCAGGTTCCCGTTCGTACTGCCGCCGAGTGAGCGATTAGATTGTCTGGTTGTATTCGCCGACTTCCTTGTGGGTGCGCAGCACAGCGTCGACCGATTTGAACATGTCGCGCATGCGCGTTTCCGAGACCGGGCTCTCGACGACGACCACGAGCTCGGGCTTATTCGACGATGCTCGCACGAGACCCCAGGTGCCGTCCTTCACGGTGACCCGCACACCGTTCACTGTGACGAGATCGCGTATCGGCTGGCCGGCGACCTTGCCGCCGTTCTTCTGCGCCGCTTCGAAGTGCTTCACCACCGCGTCCACCACGCCGTATTTCTCCTCGTCGGCGCAGTGCGGCGCCATGGTGGGCGACGACCAGGTCTTTGGCAGCGCATTTTTCAGGTCGGCCATGCTCTTTCCCGGATTGCGGTCGAGCATGTCGCAGACGGCGAGCGCGAAAATCAGGCCATCGTCATAGCCGCGGCCGAACGGCTTGTTGAAGAAGAAGTGGCCGGATTTCTCGAAGCCGGCGATAGCGCCAATCTCGTTGACGCGGCGCTTCATGTAGGAGTGGCCGGTCTTCCAATAATCGGTCTTGGCGCCTTGTTTGATCAGCAAGGGATCAGTGGCGAACAGGCCGGTCGATTTAACGTCGGCGACGAACAACGCGTTCTTGTGCTGCGATGACATATCGCGCGCCAGCATGACGCCGACCTTGTCGGCGAAGATCTCATCGCCGTCATTGTCGACGACGCCGCAGCGGTCGCCATCACCGTCGAAGCCGAGCGCGACGTCGGCCTTGTACTTGAGCGCCGCATCACGCATGGCGTGCAGCATCTTCATGTCTTCGGTATTGGGATTGTAATTGGGGAAGGTGTGGTCGAGCTCGCAGTCGAGCGGGACCACTTCGCAGCCGACGGCTTCGAGCACCCGCGGCGCGAACGCGCCGGCGGTGCCGTTGCCGCAAGCGCAGACGACTTTAAGATGACGCTTGAGCTTCGGCCGGTTAGTCAGGTCGGCGATATAGCGTGCCGGAAAATTCTCGACGAATGCGTAACCGCCGCCTTCCTTCATCTTGAAGCGGCCGTTGAGAACGATGTCCTTCAAGCGCGTCATCTCGTCGGGGCCGAACGTCAGCGGGCGATTGGCGCCCATCTTTACGCCGGTCCAGCCGTTGTCGTTGTGCGAGGCGGTGACCATGGCGACGCACGGCACGTCGAGATCGAATTGGGCGAAATACGCCATCGGCGTCACCGCGAGCCCGATGTCGCGGACGCGACAACCCGCGGCGATCAAGCCGTTGGTCAGCGCCATCTTGATCGAGGCGGAGTAAGAGCGGAAATCGTGGCCGGTGACGAGGTCCGGCTTAACGCCGAGTTCGCCGATCAGCGTGCCGAGCCCGAACCCCAGTGCCTCGACGCCCATCAAATTAATCTCGCTGCCAAACAGCCAGCGCGCGTCATACTCGCGAAAGCCGGTGGCTTTCACCATCGGCTCGGATTCGTACGCGTACGTGTTGAGCTTGAGCGAAGGCTTGGGTGTAGGGAACATTGAGAATGTGATCCGAATCGGGCGCCGGACTGCAATAGCCTAAACGAGGGGCAAGCGGAATGGTTGCCTTATCGTCGCGGTCATTTGCTGTGACGGCCACACGGTAGTGAATATCGTCGGGATGGTTGGAAACAAAAGATCGGCGGCTTCCGCGGCCAAATAATGATCCGTCGTTCGCGTGGGGGAACAACAGCCCCTACTGCTCGAGAATCATCTTGCCGTCGGTGTACTCGAAGTGCCGCAACCGCGACAGGAACGACAGCCCGAGTAGATTATCGCTTAGTGCGCGATCCGGAAGGACCATTGCGGCTACGTCGCGCACCATGAGGTTGCCGACCTCGACCATATTGAGTTGGACCGGCGCGGCACGTACCGTGCCGTTGGCGGTTTTGACCAGAGCCCTGAAGTCGATCGGGCCCGGACGAATACCGAGCGATGCCGCGTCGTCAGACGTCAGTGCGATGACCGAAGCGCCGGTGTCGACCACGAACTGAACGATCTGCCCATCGACGCGGCCTTCGACGCGGAAATGTCCCATCGCGTCGGGCGGCACGACGACCGAATCCGGATTGGAGGGAGGCGGCTCAACTGGCGTAGCCTGGCGTGCGGCCATCAGGTTCTGCGGCGCCTGCCGCGTGTACATTTGCCCCACGAACTGCGGGACGATCATGCCGGCGACAAGGGCAACCGCCGCGAAGGTAATAACAAAGCGCATGGTGCAATCCGGCCACGGTGACGAACGTCATGTCACCACGGGGCGGCGAACGGGTAGCTAATTCCGTTCCGGCACGCGGCGCATTTGCATATCGACGGTAAGCGAAATGCTAAGCGATATGCACAAATTGTTATGGCTTGTGCGGCTTTGCGCGTCCCGTCGCGGCCGCCGTAATGGGATCGTCGGGCCATGGGTGCTTCGGGTAACGTCCGCGCATCTCGGCGCGCACTGCCCCGTAGCTGCCGCGCCAGAATCCCGGCAGGTCGCGCGTAGTCTGCACCGGCCGGTGTGCGGGTGAGAGCAGCTCGATCAGCAGCGGCACTTTACCGCCGCTGATCGTCGGATGGCGGTCGAGGCCGAACAGCTCCTGGACGCGGATTGAAATTTTCGGGCCGCCTTCGGCGTCGTAGTCGATCGACACGCGCGAGCCGGTTGGTGCCACAAAATGGGTCGGTGCCTCAGATTCGAGCCGGCGCTGTAGCGGCCACGGCAACAGTGCCCGCAGGGCGTTATCCAGTTCGTCCGCGTTGATGTCGGCAAGTGCGGTCTTGAATACGAGGGCCGGTTCAAGCCAGTCGTTAACTCCGTTCGTCAACGCCGCGTCGGACAGATCAGGCCACTCGTCACCTTCGCTCGCGCGTAGAAACATGACGCGGTCGCGCCATTGCTGCAGCGCTTTCGTCCATGGCAGCCGGTCGATGCCGACGTTGGCAATGCAGGCGGCGAGTTTTTGCGCGGTGTCTTCATTCGGACGAACTGGAAACGGCTGGTCCGAAAGCACGAGCGCGCCTAACCGTCGGGTCTGCCGCCCGCGAAGGCTTAAGGTTGCCGTATCGAACGTAACCTCCTCGCGCGCCTCGATGCGATTGGCGAAATGCGTCTCGATCTCGGCAAGCGCGATCGGTCCTGCGAGCAGGATGCGGCCCGCCGCCGCTGAACCGGCAAGCTCGGCCACCGCGAGGAATGGCTCGCGAGCAAGCGATGAGGCGGCGTCGATCTGCGCACCGCGACCGTTCGCCAGCAGGAATGCTCCTGCCGTGCCGCCGCGGTTCTTGGCAATGCGCTCGGGGAAGGCAAGCGCGAGCAACGCGCCGGCGCTCAATCGTTCCCCTCCCCCTTGTGGGGAGGGGGTAGGGGTGGGGGTGGGACGGTAGCGCGCAGACGATTTGTACATAGCCTTGCGACCCCCCTCCCAACCCTCCCCCACAAGGGGGGAGGGAACAGATAATTCCGCCCAGCGCGCCGACATGGCGCGCGCCTCGCGCCCGCG
>JASHOM010000222.1 GCA_030041115.1 Vulcanimicrobiota bacterium
AGGGAACGCCGATCGGAAGCGCCACTTCGCCGACCACCGGCTTGCCCGCCAAGCGCGTCCCGTTGCGGCTGCGAAGATCGACCAGGCGGACCGCGCCCCCGTTGATCTGAAGGCGCGCGTGCTCCCGCGACACGTACCGATCGAGCGCCAGGCAGGCCTGAGCGAGCGCGTCGTCGCGGCCGATCGTGATCTCGCGCTCGAAGGACCAAATCTTACCGTCGAGCGGTCCGCTGAGCACTTCGAGCAGGTACATAGCTGGCAGGCCTTCTCTAGGCGCGCGGGGCGGCTCCTGGCACGCCGGCAGTTCGGCCGCGGACTAAGTAATCGGGCGATTAGGCCGATTACTTATGAGGAGCGATGAAAGACCGAATCGACGAGCTGATCGCGCTCCTCGAAAGCGAACCGGAGCGGCTGCGAGCCGCCGAGTTCCTTCAAACGCAACACCTTCTCGAGAGCCTCGTCGGAAAGAGCGTGACCGCCGCCACCATCGAAGAAACGCGCGTCGCGATCACGACCTCGGACGGCAGCCGCTATTATTTCTACGGCTTTCTCGGTTCCGAAGGACCGCCTTGAGAACGTTACTCCTCGCACGCGCGCGCCGCGAAAAGCGCGCCGAGATACGCGTGCGCGACGCTCACGCCTCCTTGCACGTAGACCTCGTAGGGCGCCCGCAGCGGCGCGTCGCACGAGAGCTCGATCGTCGCGCCGCTCACGAACGCGCCTGACGACATCACGACGGGCTCGGCGTATCCCGGAACGCCGGCCGGCTCGGGGCGAAAGCGCGCATTCACCGGCATCGCCGCTTGCAATCCCGCTGCAAATCGCTCCAAGCGTCCCGCCGATCCCAGCCGAATCGCTTGAACGATGTCGGTGCGCTTCTCGCCGGGCTTCGGATCGACTGCGTATCCGAGCGACTCGAAGAGTGCCGCAACGAAGTCGAGTCCCCGCAGCGTCTGCTCGATGACGAGCGGCGCCAGAAAGAGTCCCTGGCAGAGCGCCCGGCCGAAGCCGAGCGTCGGCCCGAGCGCGCCACCCAAGCCGGGCGCGTAGATTCTCGCGGCGACGCGTTCGACGAGATCCGCGCGCCCCGCGACGTAGGCGCCCGCGGGAGCAATCGACCCGCCAAGGTTCTTGATGAGCGAGCCCATGACCAAATCCGCACCTACGTGCGAGGGCTCGCGTTCTTCGACCAGCTCGCCGTAGCAGTTGTCGACGAGCACGTCGGCGCCCGGCGCAAGGCGTTTGACGAGCTCGACGGCTCGCTCGCATTGCGCGATCGAGAGGGATCGTCGCGGCGCATAGCCGCGCGAACGCTGAATGAAGACGGTTGCGTCGCCGTCGCGCGCGAGCGCCTCTTCCACCGCGCCCGCGTCGATGCCGCCGTCGGGCCCGAGCGCGAATTCACGATAGGCGAGGCCTTGCCCGGCGAGCGCGTGCGGCGCGTCGCAGATTGCGCTGCGCAGCGTATCGTACGGCCGTCCCGAGATTGCGAGCAGCGTTCGGCCGGGCGGCGTGCACGCGGCGATGGCGGCGACGATGGCGTGGGTGCCGCTGACCAATGAAAGCCGTGCGAGCGCGCGCTGCGCGCCGAGCACGCGGGCAAGCAGCGACTCGTAACGCGCGCGAATCGCATCATCGTAGCCATAGCCGGTCGAGCCGATGAAATCGCTCTCGACGATGCCTTCGTCGAGAAATGCCTGCAGCACGCCGAGATGCACGCGCTCCTGTGCGCCATAGGAGAGACCGGCCACGCGAGCGTGCGCCGCAAGCGCCGCCTCGCGCAGGCGTCCGCCGACGCCGAAGCGTTCGCAGAGCTCGGCGATCACGTGTCGAGCTCGTGCGAGTCGACGGCCGAACTCGCGACGTGGCGCTCGTACGCGCGTACGAAAGGATACCAAATCGCGGTGGCGAGCGCGACGTTGAACGCCGCCAGCGCGACGGCGCGCAGGTCCTGGGTTGCCAGATACGTCGACACGAACGTCGGAACCGAGGAGGGCACGTAAAACGCGGCTCGCGAGACGAGCCCGACGGCGACCGCCGCATACGTAACGCTGGCGAGCACGAGCGGCGCGACGACGAACGGCAGCACCAAGTGCGGATTGAAGACGACCGGAGCCGCGAAGAGCAGCGGCTCGTTCAGATTGAAGAGCGCCGGCACCAGCGTCGCGCGTCCGACGCGGCGCAAACGCGGGACGCGCGAGAGCGCCAACAGGCCGGCGAGCGGCAGCGTCGCACCGGCCCCGCCCGGGAAGACGAAGAGAAAGAGCGAGACGACGACGATGTACGGCAAAGGCGCGTGCAGGGTAAAGGCATGGGTGTTCTGCATTTGCATGGTAAGATAGACTGGCGTAATTACCGCCGCGAGCATTGCCGGACCGTGGACTCCGGCGGTCCACAGCAGCGTTTCGATCGCGACGATCGTCACGAGCGCGACGTACGTATCGCCCAAGCGCGCGATTGGATGCATCGCCGAGGCGATCGCCGCCGGCAGCGAAAAATGCAGCAACGCCAAGGCCGCGAACGTGGCGATTCCGAGCAGCGCACCCGCGCATTCGCCCAACGGCGAACGCGTTCGCGTGCGGACGAACGCGATCCACGCGCCGGTGATGCCGCAAGCGAGAATGGCGATGAAGAGTCCGGATGCCCCGAGATACCGCAGATAGACGATGAGATCGGGAGCGGACGGGCGCGGCAGCGCGAGCACGAAGCCGCCGACGCTGCCGGCGATGAGCGGCAGGGCGCGATAACCGGCCGCGACCGAAAGGCGCAGGGGCAGCACGACGACGAGCGTCATCGCCATCACGCCGAAGGCCGGCAGGAGCGCCGAAGCCAGGCGCAGCCCAAGAGGAAGTGCGGACGGAGCGCGCAGCTGCACGCCGAGGATTGCGAGAAAGGCCGCGGCGAGACCGATAAAGCTCCACGGGAGCGCTTCGCGAACCGCCACGATAAACGGAAGCTCGCCCAGGCGCCGCATCAGCGGCACCGTGTGAGCTTCGAAGGCGAGGAAGGCTTTAGGAGCCTGTAGCGCTCTAGAGGCGGCGGACGACGGCTTCGACGCGGCCGACGATCTCGACATCGCTCGCGTAGATTGGCGCCATCGCTTGATTCTCCGGCTGGAGCCGCACTCTCCCCGATTCGCGGTAGAAGCGTTTGACCGTCGCCTCGCCGTCGAGCATCGCGACGACGATCTCGCCGTTTTCGGCGGTGCGCTGCGGGCGCACGAGGATGAGGTCTCCGTCGAGGATTGCCGCTTCGACCATCGAGTCGCCCTGAACTCGGAGCATGAACGCCTCGGAGGCGCGCGGCACGAAGCCGCCGGGCAGCACGAACTCGGCCTCGACGTCTTCTTGAGCGGTGATCGGCACGCCGGCCGCTACCCGGCCCAGGACGGGCACCACCAGGGCATCGGGTGCCGGGATCATGTTCGCAGGGCGCAGCGCCCGGGGTTTGGTCGGATCGCGCGAGATGAGGCCGCGGCGCTCGAGGGCTTTGAGGTGCGCGTGGATCGTCGAGGACGAGGAAAGTCCGACGCGCTCTCCGATCTCGCGGACCGACGGCGGATACCCGTGCTCGGCGGTAAAAGTCCGAATTACCTCGAGAATACGCCGCTGCCGCTCCGTGGCCGGCTTCTCGATGCTTTCCTTGCGCATACACCTCCAGCCGAGAATGCCAACCGTATGGCATCCATGGCCGGGTATAACCCTACCATAAAGCGCACGAGAAGGCAAACATACGTTCGGAACGTCTTGACAAGAAATGGAGCGGCCGTGCTAAAATATAGGGGCCGAACAGGCGTTTGGCACTACATGTTGGGAGCGAAAATCGTGGGTAGACGCAGGAAACTAACGCTGATGCCGGCCATCGCACTCGCGGCGCTCGGCCTCATGATCGCCTTTCCGACCCTCTCGGGCGTCCGGCTCTACGCAGCCAGCGCCGAGCGCTACGTCACCGTAACGGTCCAACCGGGCGACACCCTTTGGGCGATCGCTTCCGCCCATTCCCGGCCTAGCTCGGACGTTCAGGAAGTCGTCGACGCGATTAGCGCCGCCAATCATCTGGGCGCCGGAACGATCCAGCCCGGCCAGCGCCTTCGCATCCCTCTCCTGCGACCATAGCTCCCCCGTCGAAGCGCAGTCGAAGGGTCAAGGATGCCGTTGAGGCGGTGGCGCTAGCGGCGGGACACCACGACGATGCTGTGCCCCGCGTGTTCGTTTAGGAACGCCAGACCCTCCATCATCCACGAGTCCAGACCATCCGCAGAGTGGCGCGCGACTTCGCGCGCCACGTGCAGCCGCTCTTTGAGCCAGGCTAACTCGGCGCGCGTCGTCGTCGGGAAGACCGTGGTTTCACAATCTTCGCATCGATAGCCGTGCCGGGTTATTGTTTCGCCATCGAGTCGGACTGCAGCTTGAGCGTGGTCTGATAGATCGTTCGCTGCTCACCCTTGATGCCGGCATCGGTATACTGTTGCGCGTACTCGTCGACCGACGCGGGGACCGAACGTCCAAAATCATAGCCGATCTTCGTCGTGACGTCCGTTTCGAGATGTCCGGCGCCCCCTTCTTTGATCGTGCGCGTTTCGCCGATCTGCATTATGCCGCCCGCATTGCTCTCGAGCGTGTACTTGGCCGCAATCGTTTCGTCGGCCTTACTCTGCGAGAACGACCACTGCTTGTCGGCATCGATCTGGCTCGGATCCACGAACTTCGGGCCGAGGAAGCGCAGGAGCGTGTATTCCTCGCTATAGACCGTCTTGCTCGGATCGCAGATTACGTTCGTGTTACCGTAGACCACGCACGTCGCGGGCGAGGCGCGCCGAACGTTTTCGCCCTGCTCGCTGATCTTGACCACGAGCCCGCCGTCGCTCTCCTGACCGATCACGTCGACGGTCATCGTTCCCTTGTCGTTGAGATCGCCGGTGTATTCGCTGACGCCGTTCGTGCCGCCGTTGAGCGCCCCGGTTTCGCTATTCACGCTCTCGGCATTCGTGCTGGAATCTCGCGCCGAGATGCTCTGTTTACTGTCGTACGTGAAATAGTAGACGAGCGTCCCCATCGTTGCGGGCGCGTCCGCGCGCGCCGGAGCCGGCACCGTGCCGAAGAACGCGGCAAGGGTTGCGGCGCATAACAAAAGCTTCATGTATTGCATCTCCCGTAGCTTCGGCACTATCAGTTACCGCATTGGGTCAGCACGTTCGAGATCGTCTTGCCCGCGGAGTCCTCGCGTTTTTGCGTCTCCGCCTGCAGCCAGCTCAAGCCGTCGACGATGCTGGTGAGCGGATTGTAGCCGACGGCCAGACCCGGGATTTGCGTCGTATCCAAGGCATATGGATTCGGCGTCAGTCCGGGCGTATTGGGATCTTGCCACGGATTCGGCGTCGGTTGGATCGACGTGTTGCTGGTATCCTGACCTTGAATGGCGCCGAGATACTCTTCGCCGGCATGTTGGATCTCGCCCAGCTGCATCGTCTGGACGAACCCGTTGATCAGATCGAGCGATGCGCTCTGATATGCAACCGTCTCGAGCAGCTGCTGCCTGATTTTGGCGAGCGTCGCGTCGTCGGCAGGGTTCCCGGTTGGGTCGAGGAGCTTCGGATCGTCGAGCAGCGTTTGGGCCGAGATCAGATTGCGCGCAATCGGAATCACCAGATACGACATCTGCTGCAGCGTCATGCTCGTTTCGGGCGATTCGTTGTAGATCGAATCGTTCATTTGGGGCGTGCCGTTGCCGTTCGGATCGGCGGTGTCGAGCGCGGTCATCGCGCCGCGCATGTACTTCTTGAAGAGCGGCGGGCTCTTAGCGATCTTCGCGTCGTTTTGTAGAATCATCGCAACCGCGGGCCGCACGCGTTCGTGCAGACGCGCGCAGAGCGCAGTCGTCACGACGTGGTAAATCTCCGGCGGCGGCGTCGCGGCCGCCGTGGTCGCGTTCGACAAGGCACGACCGGGGAGAAAGGCAGCGCACGCCAGCGCGCACGCCAAGGTCGGCGTCACTCTCCGCATGCAGGGAATTTCTCGAAGCTCGCGCCGGCTCCCGCAAAAGCTCGAGCGGGGTCCCGAAGGACCCCGCTCGTCGCAGGTTGGCGAAAGGCGAATCCGTTAGATTCGGACTTGCGCGTTGATGTAGAGGTTGATCGGAGGCGGTGCGCCGCCGATCGCTCCGTTGTTGAGCGTCCCCGGCTGATAGCTCTGCGTGAACGGCGTACGCGCGTGGTTGGCGGCGTAGTCGTTGATGCCCGTGCCGTTGTAGAAGTTGCTGGGATAGAGCGTGCTGTTGAGCGATCCGCCGGCGGGGCTGTACCCGCAGACAGCGTAGCTGGGCGGGTTGGCCGCCGTCCACGGCTCCGACGTGCCGCCGAAGCATTCGTGGAAGAGGTTCGCGCCCAGCAGCAGGATCTTGACCCGCGGGCTCACGTCGTAGGAGACCTGGAGATTGCCCGAGATCTGATTGGGCTGCTGCACGTTGTCGAACAGGAACGTGCCCGTTTGCGGATCCGGCACGTACAGGTAGCTGAACGTCCCCAGACCGGGTCCCGTGGTGGAGAGATAGTTGCACTGCAGGGGGTTAGTCTTGGGCGAGACCTTCGTGATGCCCGTTGCCGCCGAGTTGAGCAAGCACGTGCGAGGATCGAGGCCTTCGGTATCGAGCGGGCTGCCGTAATAGCCGCCGCTCTGGAAGACGAAGCTCGGCGTGATGGCCAACTTATCGTGGCGCCAGTTGAGAATCAGCGACGAGACGTACGGCGAGATGTAGCTGTCGACGGCGCCGTTGAGGTTGGGGGCGATGGCCGTCGAGAACGGATTGTACCAAGCGCCTTCGCTGAGCAGCCCCTGCGGCTGCAGGTTGTAGTACGGATTGAGGATCGTATCGCAGGTGACCGATCCCGACGGACCGCAGGTGCCGTTGGGCGTGGAACACGAGACGCCCTTGCCGCCCTGGTAGCAGGGACTGCCGCCGCCCGATTTGGTCAACCCGTTATACGCCGTGATCGCCTGATTGAGCGCGATCAGTTCGTTGGGGATGATGCCCCCGGTGCTCGTCGGGATGTTTTGGAACATCACCTTCGAGTTGGTGTAGGTGAAGGCGAACTGACCCGAGAGCCCGTTGCGGCTGAAGTCACCCTTGTTGAACTGAAACTCCAGGCCTTCGTCCCGGTTGACGCCCACGGGGACTTGCGTCACGAAGCCCGAGCCGATGAAGGTCTGTTGCTGCCAGTCCGAGACCCACGTGTAGAACGGCGTGAGCTTGAAGCTCATGTCGGTTCCGCGCAGATGCTGCTCCCACGATAGGTCGTACTGCCCCGACGAGATTCCCGGAATCGGGTGGAAGGGCGAGTAGAAGCCCAGGTTCATCGTGTTGTTCCACACCGAGCGGTCGTCGCCGGTCGCGCTGAGATACTGCACCGAGGCCGAGATCGGCGGCTGCGTGAAGCGGCCCGCCGAGGCACGGATGACCGTGTCGGGATTGACCGTGTACGTTGCCGAGAACCGCGGCTGCCAGTAATTGAGCGTGTACGACGACGGCGAGCTGGCGGTGAAGTTGGGCGCTGCGACGCCGTCTTGCACCGTGCCGTTGGGGTGGACCCAGCCCTTTTGCGGACCCACGCCGCCGGTCAGCGCGTCGACGCCCTTGTCGCAGTCACCGTTGATGTACTGCACCGGCGCAGGCGGCGGTTCGCCCGGAGCCAGCGGCGAGGTGAAGACCTGATTGGTCGCCGCGTACACGCAGGTGTAGTTTGCGGTCATGTTCGCGTAGAACGAATCGGCCGCCGTGAGCGAATCGGGCAAGTCGTAGGTGAAGTTGTCGTAACGGATCGCCGCGTTGATCAGCAGCTTGTCGTTGGGACGGAACTGATCTTGTAACGATGCGTTGGTGAACTTCGGCGTGACGTTGTTGTACGAGCCCGTCGCGTTGCCGGTCCAGAGGCTGTCCCACGTTGCGTTTGCTTTGGCGGCGGGAGAGCCCGCCGCACCGAACGCGGTGGGTCCGGCGGCTGCGCCGCTGGTCCACGTCGGATTGAGCGTCGTGCCGGTCGCAACGTTGTAGTAGCTGCTGCTCAGGCAGGGAACCGCGTAACCGAAGGGGCCCGATGAGGCATTGCCCTTGGTGCCGTAGCACGTATAGCCGCCCGCTCCCGAGGACATGTAGCCGATCGGCGAACCGTCGGAGCAGGTTCCCAGGCAGCCCGCGTACGCGGACGAGTTGTTGAAGCGGATCACGCCCGCGGTCGTGTAGTTACCGTCGAGGCTGACCAGGTTCTGGTCGTTGATCTGATCCTGGAACTCGAGCGCGCCGCCCGAGGTGTGCGTCATGAGCTGATACTGTGCGGCGGTGGCCGACGGCGCATAGCCGTCCGTGCCGCCGTACATCGGTGAGAGCTCCATCCAGTCGGAGTAGAAGGTGTAGCCGTAGGCCCGCAAATAGGCCGATTGGCTCAGTGCGTAGGTGTATTGGAGCTTCGTGATGCCCGAGTCGTTTTCGTTGGAGGCGAGGCTCGTGTTGGTCGGCTGCGCTCCGTCGAATGCGTGCGCGGGCGTGTCGGGCGCCATGTAGACCCCCGGCGGCGTGATCGTCGTGCCGGAGCTCGTTTGCCGCGCGATCGGCGTGCCGAACGCCGTGTTATATACGACCGAGTCGGCGTAGGAGAGATAGGTCGGACCGCACGCGAGCGTCTCGCCCTTGGCCGGGTTGCACGTGCCGAAGATCGAGGACTGGCCCAACAGCGGAATGATCTGA
>JASHOM010000024.1 GCA_030041115.1 Vulcanimicrobiota bacterium
CGCGGCCTACGATATCCGTTGCCGCTGAATCGCTACGCCGGCACCGCCGATGACGCACCGTACGGCGGCTACCGATTCTTCGACTTCGGTCTCAAGAATTGAGTTTCCGGTCGAACGGCAAGATCGATACCGCGAGCCTCGGCGTTCCGCCGCCCTGAATGCTGCAGGCCAATCCATTCTTCGCTGCCGTTCCCAGCATCAACGTAAACGCATTTGGCGGCATGCTCCGCGCATCGCTGAACTTAAGAACGAACATTGCCGGCGTATAGTCGTAGCTGTGCACTTCTCGTAGCGCTCCAGATGAATTCATAAACATTTCAAAGTCAAACAGAAGGACGAGATCGGGTGTGATCGACAGAACCTTCCGTGCCGTTTGAACGTCGTAGTAGTCGCCAACGAACGCACGCAAAGGGACTTGATTGTAATACGTCACTCCGGCTACGTTAACGCTTCCAATCCTTCCTGAAAAGGACGCCAAGCGGCCACCGCTATATCGTCTGACAAAATCGAGCGTAAGCCGGCCGGGAATACTCAGCGTCACGCCGTCAAAGGTCGCGCCTTCGCTAAACGAATAGGTCGTACAGGATTTCCCGTCCATCGAGACGTTTATCGAAATGCTTATCGTTTCCGTCATGAGAGAAGGCGTTGCTCCGCCGGGTACCATTGATCGCCGCTCTACGGTATCGATAGACAGGAACGCTCCGGGTACTCCGTCCATCGAGTAGTATCCAGTGAAGAGTACGAGCTTGCCGATGTCCGTCATCGTCGGTCTCTTTGGGCACCGGAGCGTGCGGCCCCCGCGCGAAGCCGGCCGGCTTCCCTGTCGTGGTGCCGTCGTCGAGCCCGCCGATCATCCGAGACTGCACACTCGAGAGGGGAGCCGTTCCCATGCGACGTAACCCTTGACAGCCCATTGCAGAACGCTCATGAAAGGTCGATGCATTGAATCTTCCACGATTAACCGCCATCGCGGTTCTTTCGGCTGCGCTGTCGGCGTGTTCCGGCTTCACGCAGTCGTTACCGGCGACTGAAACCGTCGCGAATCCCGCGGCCCGCACGGCGAGCAGCATTGCGGCCTGGCGTAATTCGCTCGCACAAAACAAGCTGCCGGCCCCGGGATGCTTTAAGGCAACTTATCCGTCAACTCAGTGGCAACGTGTTCCTTGCGTGAAGCCGCCACGTACTTGGTATCCGGTTCCGCGCTCGCGCCATCCGAAAATAGGACAGACGGTGGGCGACGGTAACGATTTTACGGCCGACACGACGCCGCACCTGATTTCGACGGCGATCGGCGCGTTCCCGAAAGTCAAAGGCGTGAAGACCGTGCAGAGCGGCGGAAGCTTGGACGCTTACTCGCTGCAGCTCAACTCAAACTTCTTTCAGACGGCCGCATGTGGTCCCTCGAAGACTGCGTTGGCTGGTCGCAGTTCGTGTATGAAAATCCTCCGGGCTCGGGCGAAGGAACGCTCTTCATTCAGGATTGGCTCGTCGCGACGAATTCGTCCGGCTTTAGCAGTTGCCCGCCGGGAAAAGGCTGGGAAAACCTCGGCATCGGCTGCGTGCAGAATAGCCCGTTCGGCGTAAATCTTCCCAACGTTGACGTCACGGAGCTGGGGAACGTCATCGAAACCGGGGATGCGGACTCGAGCGGTGACAGCATCTACATGTCGGTCGGCACGACGGAATACGGCATGAAGAACGTGCAGGGCGACGGCATCACGGATTTGTCCCAGCATTGGGAAGGCGCCGAGTTCAACATCCTCGGCGACGGCGGCGGGGATCAGGCAAACTTCAATTCAGGATCGAAGATTACCGTGAGTATCGAAGCGAACGACGGCGTCAAGAAGAAGCCCACCTGTCCGGCCGACAGCGGAACGACCGCCGAAACGAACAACCTGTTCTTTGTGAAAGCGCCTGCCAACGCACCAAAATTACAATATCCTTCGATTGAGTTCACGATGAGCTGGAAGACGGGCGGCGAGGCGACCTGCGACACGGAGCGAGGCACATAGCCGGGCCCGCTTCCCTGACACGACCATCCGTAGAGGCCGGCGCATCCTACGCCGGCCTCTATCCGTTTTAGCAAGCAGGATGATATGGCTGAGATCGGCACTCGGCGTCGCTGCGGCGATCGCCGTCACCTCGGCCATGGACGCCTACGGTCTCGCCGAATACAGCGCGCTGCCCCTCTTCCCGCTCATGGCGTTGTTCTGGGTCCTGGATCGAAGCTCGAGACGCGCGATCGGGTTCGCGGCGGGGCGCCCGCGCGACTATCTGCTCGCAGTCCTCTATCCGATCGTCGTCCTGGGGATCATCGCCGCCGTGGCATTTGCGGCCGGGGCCGCCGGTCCGTCGCATGCCCATTGGGGACGCGTGTGGATTAACGTCGTGGTGTTGACGATTACCACCGTGCTGCTCGCGATCGTAACCGAAGAAGGCTTCTTTCGCGGGTGGTTGTGGGCGTCTCTGACGCGGGCCGGATTGAAGCCGAACGGCGTCCTCATTTGCACCAGTTTGGCCTTTGCCGCCTGGCACATCTCTTCGGCCGCATTGCCGGGCAGCCAGTTCAGGCTGCCGGCGCCGCAGGTGGCCGTGTACGTCTCAAACGCCGCGGTTATCGGCGCCGTGTGGGGGCTGCTGCGCGAAATGTCCGGCTCGATCTTGGTCAGCAGCGTGAGCCACGGACTCTGGAACGGCCTTGCCTATGAAGGTTTCGGCGAGGGCGCAAAGCTCGGGGCGCTGGGCATTGGCAACGCAACGTTGTTCGGCCCCGAGGTCGGCTATCTCGGGCTGCTGCTCGATCTACTCGTCCTCGTCGCGCTCTGGCAGCTTCGCCGCCGAGTGCGCCGCCCGAGCTGAGCCATGTGTCGAGAAACCGCGCAATCGAGGTTAGGTGACGGCAGTCGCGCGCCGAGCGAGGTCAGCTGCGCACGAGCGGCGCGGCCTCTGCCGAAACCCATCGAGACCGGCCGGCGGTTTGGAGGAGCCTCCATGGTTCTTCCGCTCATCGAAACCGGTTCTACCGCGCTCGACCCCTACTCGGAGGCCGTCACCGCCGCGGCGCAACGGGTGAGCCCGTCCGTCGTTTCGATTGAAGCGCGGAGCGGACGGCGCGGCGGAAACGGCAGCGGTTTCGTTTTCACCCCCGACGGTTTCGTCATCACGAACAGTCACGTCGTGCACGATGCGCGAAGCATCGGCGTCGCGTTGCTCGACGGTCGCGAACTGCCCGCTTCGCTCGTTGGTGACGACCCCGATTCGGACCTTGCCGTCTTGCGGGTCACCGCACCGGATCTCGTGCATGCTTCGCTGGGCAACTCGGCGGCGTTGCGACCGGGTCAACTCGTGGTCGCCGTCGGCAATCCGTACGGTCTCGCCTACACGGTGACGGCCGGCGTGGTGAGCGCACTGGGGCGCTCGCTGCGATCGCAGTCGGGGCGGTTGATGGAGAACATCATTCAGACCGATGCCGCGCTCAATCCCGGCAACTCCGGCGGACCGCTGATCACCGCGGACGGCAGCGTCATCGGCGTCAACACCGCGGTGCTGCCGGGCCAGGGACTCTGTTTCGCGATTGCGATCGACACCGGAAAGCATATTGCCGGGCTGCTGATGCGCGACGGAAAGGTGCGGCGCGGTTATCTCGGCATCGCGGCGCAGGACATCGTGTTGCCGCCCTCGGCGGCCCGGCGTTTAGCACTCGACGACCGCCGGGCAATCGTGATCGACTCGGTCGAGCCCGGCAGCCCCGCCGACACCGCTCGCTTGCAAGCCGGCGACGTTCTGCTCGCGTTCGAAGAACGGCGCATCGACAGCGTTGACGCACTGCATAAAGTGCTCACGAGCGTCGATCTGCGCCGTTCGTACAAAGTCGACCTCGTACGAAAGAACGAGCGCTTTTCACGGATCGTCCTTCCCGTAGAGTCCTCGCGCTAGGCAAGCTCGAATATCGGCTCGAGCATGATCCGCAAACTCTTGCCGATCCTCGGCATCACGTTCATCGACATCGTCGGGTTCAGCATGCTCATCCCGATGCTGCCCTATTTCGTGACGCATTTCGGCGCGTCGGCCTACGTCGTGGGTCTGCTCATGGCGACGTTTTCATTCTGCCAACTGGTCTCGGCGCCGCTTTGGGGCAACATCTCCGACCGGATCGGGCGCAAGATGGTGCTCATCGTCAGCCAAATCGGCGCGACGATCGGCTGGGCGATGCTCGGCTTGGCGCCGAACGTCGCCGTCGCGCTCGGCCTCGCGCCCATCAGCGTCGTCTTCGGCGCTCGAGTCATCGAAGGCATCTCGGGCGGAAACATCAGCATCACCCAAGCGTACGTCGCGGATCTGGTCGAACCGCGCGAGCGGGCGCGGGCTTTCGGTCTGATCGGCGCGATGTTCGCGGCCGGCATGGTTTTCGGACCGGCCGGCGGAGGAACGCTCTACGCGCACTTTGGTTTCGCGGTGCCGTTCCTGGTCGCCGCGGCGTTGCAGCTCGTGACGCTGCTTTTGACGATCTTCATGCTGCCGGAGTCGCGCGCCCGGCGTAAGGACGAGGAGCGCGTGGGTTTGGGCGCGATCTTGGAAAGCTTTCACAAGCCGCACCTCGCGCGCTTGCTCTGGCAGAAGCTGGCGATCGCGCTCGCGCTCTACGGGTGGTTCGCCGTTTTCGCGCTCTTTCTACAACGGCAGCTTGCTTTTTCGCTTTCCCAGACGGGCTATCTCTTCTCGATCTTTGCCGTCTTCAGCGCGATCATGAACGCCGTGGTGGTCGGGCGCGTTTCGGCGCGCTTGGGCGATCGCCGGATGTCGAACGTCGGACTGGCGTGTCTGGTTGCAGGCTTCGCGCTCGTTCCCTTTATCGCGCATTCGCTCGCGCTCCTGGCGAGCGCGATGCTGCTCTTCGGATTTGGAATGGCCTTGACCAATACCGGCATTACCGCGCTCATCAGCAACGCCGCATCGGATCACGAACAGGGGACCGTGCTCGGTACGAGCTCATCGCTCGACTCGCTCTCGGGGATCGTAGCTCCGCCCGCGTCGACGGAGCTGCTGACCGCCTATGGACCGCGCTTTGCGGGCGTCGAATCGCTCGCGCTCGCGGCAGTCGCCCTGGTGATGGGCTTGCGCAGCGCGCGCAGTGAGTACGCAAGCGCCGACGGCGGCGACGCAACCGCGGCCATGGCCTGCGAGATCGAAACGGCCAAGATCGCCGACGGATAGAGCGGCGCGTCTCGCGCTCGCTACGTTTGACGGTTCGAGTTGCGAATTCGATAGAGCACGTGGCGACGCAACGGGTGGCTCGGCGCGACGTTGGGGTGGTCGAAGTCGTCGGCCGGGTCGTGCGTCATGCCGAGCCGTTCCATCACGCGTTGCGACCGACGGTTCGATGCGGCGGTAAACGCGACCACCTCGGGCCAGGCCAGTTCGCCGAAGGCATAGCCGAGTGCGGCGCGGGCGCCCTCGGTCGCATAGCCGCGGCCCCAATGCTCGACGCCGAAGCGCCAGCCGATCTCCTTGGCCGGCGCGAACCGCGCCTCGAACGGAACGGCTTGCAGCACGATCACGCCCGCAAATGCGGCGCCGCCGCGCAGCTCGACGACCCACCAGCCGAAGCCGTTGCGCTCGAGCTGCTCCCGCATCACCGCGGCGCTCGCTTCGCAAAGCTCGCGCGTGTAGTCGCGAGCGAAGAACTCGGTGACGCGCGGATCGGCGTTCATTTGAACCCAGGCCTCGACGTCGGAATCCCGCCAGTCGCGCAACAGCAACCGCGATGTTGCGATCGTGGGAACGCGCGCCATGACAGGCACCTAGGCGGCGGTTTTCTTGCGGCGCTTCGTGGTCGCGGCCTTGCCGTCGGCGCCGGCGCGACGCTTCTTGCTTTCCTCGAGGCTTTGCGCGAGGACGTCCATGAGGTTGACGACTTTGGCGCGTGCCGGCGCCTTCTTGGGCTTGGGCAATTCCTTACCGGCGGCGCGAGCCTCGATCATCGTCAAGAGCTCGTCGTGGTATTTGTTCGCGAACTTCTCCGGCTCGAACTCGTCGACGCTCATCGTATCGACGAGCATACGCGCCATCTTCATCTCTTTTTCGGGCAGCTTCGTTCGCTCGGGAAGATCGACCGTCTCGGTCGCGACGATCTCGCTCGCCCAGTGCATGAGCTCGAGCACGAGTGCGCCGTCGATCGGCTTCACCGCGGCGATATACTCCTTGGTGCGAATGACCACGCGGGCGATCGCGACGCGGTTGGTCTGTTCGAGCGTCTCGCGCAACAGTGCGTAAGCATGGCGGCCCTGTTTGGCGGGCTCGAGATAGTACGGCTTGTCGAAGTACATCGGATTGATCTTGTCGAGCTCGACGAACTCCAGAATGTCAACCGATTGCGTCGCTTCGGGATTGACCTTCTTGAAGTCGTCGTCGGTCAGTATGACGTACTGACCTTTTTCGTACTCGTAGCCCTTGACGATCTCGTCCCATGGTACGCTCTTGCCGTCGACCGAACAGATGCGCTCGTACTTGATGCGCCCTTCGTCTTTGGCGTGGAGCAAATTGAAGGAGAGCTCGTCGGTTTTGACCGCGGTAAAGAGCTTGACCGGTATCGTTACGAGCCCGAAGTTGATGGACCCCGACCATATTGCATGCGCCATAGCCCGACTATTCTACCCAAGCGGCACGCTTACCACAAGCGGCGGGCCTTCGCAATCGCACCTTCCAGGCGCTGCTTCTTCCAATGCTTGCGGCTCCACAGGTCCCCTTCGCGCGCGAGGCGCCTCGGCGTCGTCTTGATCGTATGCTTCGCGAATTCGTCGGCCGGCGGTGCGGCCGCTCGCCGCCGCGCAAAAGCTTCGACCTCCTCCCAATGCAACGGGGTCGAGACCGGCGCACCGTCGCGGGCCCGCACGGAGTAGGGCGCGACGATCGTCTTGCCCATTCCTACCTGCACCCAATCGAGATATACGGCGCCCTGCGGCCGTTTCGAGATCGTGCGCTGCAGCGTTGCCGCCTCGGCGAGATCCCCGGCGGCACGGCGCGCGAGGATCTCCGCAAACATCTTGACCGCATCGTACGAATAGCCGGCCGCCAACGGCAGAACCACGTGTAACCCAAAGCCGCCCGTCGTCTTTACCAACGCGCTCAAGCCTATTTGCGCGAGCAGATCGCGCACGTGCAATGCAACGGTCGCGAGGGTCCGCAACGTGCACTTCTCGCCCGGATCGAGGTCGAAGATGACGAAGTCGGGCTCCTCGAGCGCCGGCATGCGCGACGTCCAGACGTGCAGCACTATCGTCGCCAGATTAGCCAGATAGACCAACGTCGGTGCATCGTTGCAGACCACGAACGTCACATGGCTGCGACGGCCCTCGGGCGTTGCAGCGGTCACCCGGTCCACCCAATCGGGGACGCCGCGCGGCATCTGCTTTTCGAAGAAGGCCTGCGCATCGATGCCGTCGGGATAGCGCTGAAGCGTCAAGGGACGCCCGCGCAAATGCTCGAGCGCATCCGAAGCGACGCGCTCGTAATAGTCGATGAGGTCGCCTTTGGTGTAGCCGTCGCGCGGCCACAGGATCTTGTCGAGGTTCGAAACCGAGAGCGTCCGCGCGCCGACGCGCCGAGTCGTGCGCCGCGCGGTCATCGGGCCTTGACCGGGATTTCGGCGACGACGTCGGCGGCGGCTTTGTCGGGGCGCAGCCCCAAGAACGCCGGCTGGCGAAGGTAATCGTCGCGCGTCCATTCCGAAAACCGGACCTCGACGACCAGCTCGGGCGTCGTCCAATGAACGGGTGCGTTCGCGATCACGTCGTTGGCAAAAGGCGAAGTCTTTCGCTCGATGGAGCGAAGGCGCGCGGAGAGTTGCGCCAGCATCTTTGCGTTGAAGCCCGTACCCACCGAGCCCACGAACGTGAGCGTCCCTTTGCGGTAGACGCCTAGAAGGAGCGCGCCGAATCCCTTTCGGCTGCCTTTTGGTTCCGTCCAACCGCCGACGACGAACTCTTGCTCGTAGCCGGTCTTGATCTTGACCCAATCGCGGCTGCGCCGTTCTTGATAGGTCGAGCCGAGCCTCTTGCCGATGATCCCCTCGAGATGCTGCTTGCGTGCGTTGGCGAACAGCGCTTTGCCTTTGCCGATCACGTGCTTGGAGTAGAGCACGAGCGAGTCGTTACGTATCAGTCGTTCGAGCAACGCCTTGCGTTCTTCGAGCGGCGCCGAACGCAGGTCCGTTCCGTCGGCGTAGAGCAGATCGAACGCAGCATAGGTGAGGCCGGCCGGTTTCTTCTGCGACTCCTGCAACCGCTGAAAGGCGGAACGCCCCTTCGAATCGAGGCTGACGATCTCACCGTCGACGACGACCGGAACGCTCGCAAAGGCACCGGCGAGCTCCGCGAGCTCCGGAAAGCGGTGCACCATGTCGAGCCCGTTGCGCGAGACCAGCGAAAACCTTTTCTCCTCGACCGTGCAGAGCGCGCGATAGCCGTCCCACTTGATTTCGAAGAGCCAATCCGGGTCGTCGAACGGTTCGGCCACGATCGTCGCGAGCATCAGCGATCTGGGCCGCGGCACCGGATCGCGTCTGACGTTCGCGCGCCGGCGCGGCGCGATCGCGTGACGCGCGCTCGGTTTGGATTGCCAGGTTCGTGCGCGCGGATCTTCCGCGACGTCCGCAAGGGTTTTGCCGCTTTTGACCGATTCGGGATGCTTGGCCGGGTCGTAGCGCGGATCGGCGTACTGGTCGCGATCTTTGACGAGCAGCCACGGATCGCCGTGCTCGTCCTCGCGCGGCTTGATCTTCACGAGCGTGAACTCGCCGCGGAGTTTCTTGCCGTGCAGGATGAATTTGATCTTGCCGCCGGCGATCTCGTCGGCGGGGTCGTCGCCTTCGGCCAGCGAGTACGTACCGCGATCCCAGACGATCACGCTGCCTGCGCCGTATTGTCCCGACGGGATATTGCCCTCGAAATCGCGGTAGTCGAGGGGATGGTCTTCGACATGCATCGCGAGCCGGCGATCGCCGGGAACGAGCGTCGGGCCCTTGGGCACCGCCCACGACGCCAAGACGCCCCCGGCTTCCAAACGGAAATCGTAGTGAAGCCGCGTCGCACGGTGCATTTGCACCACGAAGCGCAGCCTGCGAGCGCGCTTGACCTTGCGACCGCTCGGCTCCGGCGTCCGATCGAAGCGGCGCTTCTTCCGGTACGTCTCGAGCGAACCGGGCCGCGAGGAAGGCGCAGGTTGTGCCATTCGCGTTGGCGTTCGACGCATCGCCGCGCTATTCTTAGAGCGCATGATCTGGAGCTTGATCGGATTGGGATCGGCGCTCGCGGTCGCGGCAACGGCATGGCGCCGTAGTCGCTCCTCCGCCGGATTCTACGATCGCGAGGTTTACGCGATGGACGCCCGGGCGCATCAGCGCTACGCCTGGGCGAGCCTCGGGTTCGCGCTCTATTTTGCGGCGACCTACGCGCTCGCGCTCCCCTCGGCAGGCGTTGCCGGTCTCGCGCTGTATGCGTTGGTCGCGCTCTTGTACGGCGCGTCGTTCTTGCGAGGATCCAGCGATGAGTGAGTTTCGTTTTTCACCGCGACCGAATCGGGCCGGCGAAATTGCATGGCTGCCGTGGGGTGAAAAGGCCTTTGCGCGTGCGCGCGCGCAAGACAAACCGATCCTCCTCGCGATTTCCGCCGTCTGGTGCCACTGGTGCCACGTCATGGACGAA
>JASHOM010000025.1 GCA_030041115.1 Vulcanimicrobiota bacterium
ATTCCGAGGGCGCAGCCGAATGCCAACCCTATTACTTGCATTTTGTAGAGAGCGACGCAGGCGGTAAGACCCTCTACGAGTATTCCCGGCCGATAAACCACACTACGCCCAAGGGCATCAGTTGCGGGCACACCGTTTCGACCGAAATGGTGCTGGACCGCGGATACGTGCATTTGCTCGTGACCGAGAACCCGGACGGAACGCTCAACCTCAACTTTAGCGCCATCCCGCAATGAGGCCGGCCGGAGTCGTCATCGCGGCTGCGTTGTTCCTGATAGCGGGTCTTGCCGTCGCAGAGGCCAATGGAATTGCGACCTACGTTGAGCCACAGCCCAATGCGCCCGTCCAAGTCCTCGGCTGCAATGCAGGCCTGCAGTATGTGAATAGTGGTTACGGAACTTCGTTCTATCGGCTGAACATGTTCGCTCAGTTTAAGAACGCCTCTTCAAAGGTGGCCGTGGCGGTACTCATTCGCTTTCAACTGGAGAACTCGTTCGGCGACGTCCTCGATAATCAATTCGGGCAATCGGCCGGCAAGTTTTCGCCGGACGTCGAAATCGACGGCAACAAATGGACGAACACGGACATTTGGGCCGGATTAGGTGCGGTGCGCTGTTCGGTCAGCCGCGTGCTCTTCGACGACGGGTCCACGTGGCGAGATACCGATGCGCCGGCTCCAACAAACTCATGACAGCTCACGGCACGCAGGGAGGTCGATGAAGGCGGCAGAGATCGGGCCGCCGCTGACCGCAGGCCGTGCCCTATCGTGTGGGGAGTGCGGAGAGCTGTGAGCGAGGATGTGTCGGCGGTCGAGCGCTTCTTTAGCGACCCGATTCTCAATTCGCCGTACGAGTATCCCCGCGCGCACTGGGAGCTAGACGCCCACGGCCAGCCGACACAGCATATTATCGAGGGCCGGCGTCGCGCCGAGTTCATCACGCCGATCCCAAAGCCAAAACAGCGCAAACGTGGCGAGGAACAAGCGGGGTTCGTCTTCGACGAGGGGCGCGGACTATCCACCGAGCGCCAGCAATACGATCCGACGCCGAACATCAACACCATTCGCCGTCACGTCGACGACTGGCGCGAGCGCAAAAACGCCGCCGACTGGCACGTAACGCCCGAGACCGCGCGGCTTCTGCAACACTGGCGTACGTACGCATTCAACAGCTTCCGTCCATTCTTTTGCCAGGTGGAGGCCGTCGAGACCTTAATCTGGCTCACCGAGGTCGCACCGCACGAGGGGAGCCCGTCAAAGGCGCTTTGGAATGGATCGATAACGCCAACCTGGCCGCGAATCCGGAGCTGTCGCGCATCGCACTCAAGCTTGCTACGGGCGCCGGAAAGACGGCCGTCATGGCGATGATCATCGCGTGGCAGACGGTCAATGCCGTGCGCCATCCTCAGAGTAAGCGCTTCACGCGCGGCTTTTCGGCTGCTTCCGGGTTCGCCAAGAGGATGTAGTGGCCAGTTGCCTGATGATACAAACCGCACCTAACGGCCTAAAGGCCTTGTTGCCGTTGAGCAACCAAATAAGAGGCGAAATCGATAAACTGCCGCTCATCGCCTAGACTGAGTCGAAGAGACCTCGCAGCCCCAGCGCCGGGCAAACGATGCCCCCGTTTCTAAAGGCGTCAGCTCGAAAGTTGAGGTTCAATTCCCGACGCCTTGGAAGTCGTTAGCGATCTTTTCCATCTGCGTGGCGACGCTACTTGGGACATTGCCATGGGCCAGTACATCTTTTGCCAGCATTTTCGATCCAACGACCATTTCTTGGCGTTGATCTGCTCCTATATTTCCAAGCTTTAACGCCATCGCGACTCCATAAGAATCGACCGCCGCGTAAGATTCCTGTTTGTAGTGTGAGAAGCCAGAGGTGGACTTCATGCACTCGATGCGGAACTTTGCGGAACTCGCAAAATCCCCCATAGAGTCCACGTAGTCGTCGTTTGATAGTTCTCCAGTCGCCTTGTCTTCCAGCGATGTCGTGTCGTAGTTGGGACAGTTGGAGTCCGATAAGTCATGCTGGCTCTGCTGCAGCTGGGCTTGTGTCGAGCGGCGGGCCTTAGATTCCCTGTGGTGCCTATGGGATATCACGGTTTCAGTGGTATCCTTACTTTTTGCTCCGCACGAAGATAATAGGGCGCTACCGACCGTAAAGATGGCTACAAGGCGTAGAACGCTCTCCAAAGCAACACCTCCGAAAAGTGCAAACAGCACCCGAGTTAGCATCCATGGATTACAACCCTGTCGGCAAAGTGGAGGCTTGCTGAGCAGAGGAGGTAACAAGAGGAATCGTCGGGTATGGCCGTAGTTTAACGGCAACGCCTCGCCGCACCGCGCCCGGCACAGGGGCCGCTGGAAACACCACAGGAGCCGACGCCGAACGTGGATTACTTGCGTCGAAACAGCCGACCTTTGTAGCGAACGACCCAGGTCCGATGGTTACATTGCCAGCGTAAATCAAACCCTGCGCTGGATTCAATGGCGAGATGAGTCGTGCATACCACAAAGAGAAGCGTGAGCAGCAAAAACGGGCGTTGGTCTGTGAAGTTTCACATTTCCCTCCCCAAAAGGGCATCATTCCAAAAGGATGAGCCGAGCGCTAACGCGCTGCCCGCTTAAGCGCCAGGCTAGCAAGCGTGAACAGCGAGCATACCGTAGTATGCTACTACTTTCATCGGCTAGTCAAGGCAGCGCCCGGAAAAGTGTGTAAGATCGGTTTCCACCTCCTGCCGGGGGTGCGAGCCACCGCGGTCCTACTCTCGCGCTATGAAGCGCACTCGAAAGGACCGAATGCAATCTCTCAATCTCACCCCTGAACAGCGAGCCGCCTTTGCCGATCTGCTCGGCGGCCAGGACGTCGACGCCCTGCGCTCCATGCTGGCCGTCGTCTACGATGCTGCGATCCAAGCCCAGTTCGACGACCATATCGTCGCAGCGCTGCCCCGAACGCAGCGAGCAACGCCGCGATCAGCGCAACGGGACGCGCAGCCGCGGCCTCATTACCCGCGCCGGGAGCCTCCGCGATGGGCGTCGAGCGCCTGGCAAAATCGCAGATCAGTGAGCTGTGCACCGAACTCGACACCCGAGCCCAAGAGTTTCGGCACCGGCCGCTGACCGAGAAGTATCCCTATCTCTGGCTCGACGCCCTCTCCGAGAAGGTGCGCGTCGACGACCATATCGTCAGCAACGCGGTGATCGCCTAGGGCGTCAAAGCCGACGGCGACCGCGACGTCGTTGGGATCGACGTCGTGGACACGGAGAGCAACGAAAGCTGGATGCAGCTGCTGCGGTCGTTGCGCAAGCGTGGCCTCAGCGGTACCAAGCTGGTCATTAGCGACGCGCACGAAGGGCTCAAAGCGGCCATTTGGCGCGGTGATGCACGGTGCCGCCTGGCAGCGGTGCAAAGTCCACTTCTTCCGGAACATCCTGGCCCATGGACCGCAAAGCCGGAAGCTCGAAATGGCGGCGGCGCTCACGGCCATCTTTGCCCAAGTCTCCCCGGAGGCGGCCCACCGCGTTGTGGCCGAGGTGCGTGAGCGATGTGCCGGTTCGCTGACCAAGGCGCCGGAGATCCTTGACGCCGGCATCGATGATGCGCTGACGTTCTTGCAGTTTCCGCTGGAGCATCATCGGAAGATCGCCTCGAACAACCCCATCGAACGCTTGAACGAAGAGATCCGTCGTCGAACGCGATCGATCGGCATCTTTCCGTCGCCGGAATCGGCCTTGCGCCTCATCACAATGATTTTGGTGGAGCAGAGCGAAGACTGGATGACCGAACGAAGATCGATGACCCCGGAAAGCCTGGAGCTGGTGCTCCAATCGTGAACGTATTTACGCCACTCAGCGATCGCAGTTACACACTTCTCCGGACACAGTCCGCCTTTCGAGATGGGGAAAGCCAGCACTAAGATCCTCTCTCGCGAGGCCTGCGCGCCCACGAGCCCAGTGCAGGGGTTCCGGTTTGATTTCGACTCGCATCCCTCTTAACACGCGGCGCGGCTCTTAGCGCGCCGGCTGGCTTGCGTTGTGATGAGGCCTGTTCTCCCTGCATGCAATTGTCGTACGTCGCGACTGACGGTAATCGGGCTGTCCGATCCCCGGCGTCGAACTGGTGCGTCGCGCCATTTAGCCATAAAATGCTCTACGGCAATAGTGGAGGGTAGTAAGCCACTCCCGTAGGATCGAAGAGCCCCTGTGTAATCTTCTTCGACGACGGCTTCACGGAGTGCGGCGGGAATTCAAGGATTGCCCGCTCATCCGAATATTGGCCTCCATTCGCGACGTAAAGCCAACCGTTCTTGCCAACTACGATGCCCGCCGGGTAAGAGAGCATTTCCGTTATGGTTCGGTATGGCGTACTCTGCCCGAATCGATACTCCTTGATCTGGCTTGGTAGATCCTGATTAGTCACGTAGAGCCTATCGTGCGCGTCAACCGCGATGCCTACCGGCGACGACACGCCGTCGGTGATTGTCCTCGACGGTGACTTGCTACCTGGCGCGTAGACTTGGATATTCTGAGCACTATAGGGCCGGTAATTCGAGACATAAATATTCCCCTTATGGTCGATGGCGATGCCAATCGGATATGTAAGTCCCTTCGTGATCGTCGCATGGGGCGTTGTCGAGCCTTTCATGTACTCCACGACATCAATGCCGCCGATGTTCGCCACCCAAAGGTCACCCGATGCATCGATCGCGCAATACCCCGGGTAATCGATGCCTTTCGTGATCACTCGCAGGGGTTTGGTTTTGCCAAGGGCGTATTCCGAAACCCACCCTGTACCGCGGGAGCGGAGCGGGTCTCACCGATTTTCGTGCGGAGCAAACGCGACGACGGCCATCTCAACCGGAATCACACGAGCGCTGATACCGCCGTTGAAAGCTGTGACGGGCTGAACCTCCCTGGGCTTCGGGCGGTCGCTGTTTTAAGAATGGCAGCTTGCCGGCGGTCCGGCGCCGGCGCTCTCGATGACGCCCTGGCCGAAGGAGGCCAGGTAGAGGTTACCGTTGACCCAGGTTGCGCCGATGAAGTGGTGCGCGATGGCAGTGGTGTCGATGCGGCGCCAGTGGCCGCCGGCGTCGAAGGACTCGAAGGCGCCAAAGCGCGTCGTCAGCACCACCGGCGACGGACAATCACGGGCGACCTGCGCGTCGAAGGCCAAACGGTTGCCGTAGAATCGCTCCGCGTAGTAGTCGAGATCGGAATCGCGCGCCGCTTCGGGCGGTTCTTGGTAGCTCGGCCAGGGGCGCGGCGTCGGCGGCTGGAGGAGCGAGGCGACAAGCTTAAAGGAGCGTCCGCCGTCGCGGCTGCGATAGATCAAGATGTCGTTGGTAACGGGATCGTGATCGGCGAGGAGCACCACCGCGGACTCGTTGGGATCGAATGCCGCGTAGAATCGATGCGCAGGATAGTATTGCTCGATCGACGGCGCGGTGCGCGGGAGGCCGCGCGCTCGGTGCCAGGTCGCGCCGCCGTTGCTGGAAACATAGACGTAGTTGGGTTGGTCCGGCGCTCCGGCCGCGACGAGCAGCGTCTTGGGATCACCCGGAGCAACGACGACCTGATAGGGTTGGGCAAAGCGCGTGAAGGCGGAAAACCAGGACGAGCCCCAGTCGCGGCTGATCGAAACGTGCGCCCAGGGCCGATCGTCATGCCTGATCGCATACATGGTTCTTCCGTCCGGCGGCTCGAAGGCGAGCGATTCGATTCCCTGACCTTCGCCGTGCGGGGCGATGAAGGTCAGGCAGCCGTCGGTGGAGATGAACAAGCCTTGGTCGGGATGCGCGAGATAGCAATGGCGGCCGTCGTACGGATTGAGAAACGTTTCGCCGCCTTCGTTGGAATGGCGCAGGAAGTGCAAACGGCCGCCGACCGGTCCGGCAACGGCGCCCCAATCCTGCAGTGAGACGACCATGATCTTGGCGTCGGGCGCGAGCGTGACGCCGTACGCCAGAAAGTTGGCGATGCCGTTGCTCAGGCCTACCGGGGATCCGGCGGTACAGTCGGCGTCGTAAAACAGCCCTTGATCGGAGAGGAAGTAACATCCCTCGACGGGCGAGCCCGCCGGCGTTGCGGTGAACATGTAGCGGATATCGTTGCCGCGCACGCTCGCACCATGCGCGATCTTCGGGTGACCGCTTCCGTCGGCGGTGAAGTACAGAACCGTCCTGTTTCCGTCGTCGCCGAGAAAGAGCCGTCCTGGAACGACGCGGCTGAAGGCAATGGCTTGCGCGCCGACTTGACAATGGCAAAAGACACGCGTCCAACGTTTCCCACCGTCGATCGAACCATAGAGAACCTCGTTCCAGGCGTTTGCGTTGTCGACGTTGGCGTACACGACGTTCGTGTCGAAGGGATCGATTGCGATGTCGTGGATCGCACCCGTGCCCACGCGAGCGACCGGGCTCCACCCATCGCCGCTCCGGCGAAAGACGTTGCCGGCGGCGTCGCCCGCGAAAGTCGCGCCGCCGGCGGTAACGACCGTGGTTGCACCGGGTTGGGAGGGCAGCGACAATCGCCAGGAAGCGCCGTCATCGGCCGACGCGAGCACGCCGCGACGCGTTGCGACGTAGAGCGTCGATCCAGCCTGCGCGAACTGCGTCGATTCCGAGCGATCGACGTTCTGCCAGGTGGCGCCGCCGTCGGTGGAGCGGAACGTCCCACCGAACTCCGTCGCGGCCAATAGCACGGAGGGGTCGGATTGGTCGATCCACAGACCGTTGACCACCGACGAGATCGTGCCGTCGCGATTGGTCAAACCATGATCGGCCGGCTGCCAGTGGCGGCCGCCGTCGTTCGTTCGATAGATTCCGGCCTGGGACGGCGATTCGCGCGGCGTGTTGCCCCAGCCGCCGCCGACGAACATGACGTTCGGATTGCTTTGCACGTAGGCGAAGGCATTGAGCTTGCCGGCCGAGCCGCGCTGAAGCACCGGACCGATCGGCGTCCAATGCAGAGCCGCTCCCGCTGGTTGCGACACCCGGCCTGGGCCGGAAGAAAGACTCGGCGAGAACGAGGCCGAGGAGGGGCCCGGGCCGGAGCAGCTCGCGAACGCGGCAAGCGCCAGGCTCGCGCCGAGGATGCACCGGGCACGACGCATGATGAGCGCTACTTTGCTCAGCGGCCCTCGCGAACCAGCCCACCGCTCCGCCCGCTGTCGTGGTTCTAGCAATAACAGACCAAATATAGTATACTATTGGTGAAAACAACCGATAAGAGTTGATTTATGAGCCTTTTTTATTCTCCCCAGGAGCTTCTGACTACCATAGGCGAGCGGGCCAAGGAATGCCGGCTTGCTACCGGTAGGCGGCAGGTTGATATTGCAAAGTCGGCCGGCGTCCCTGTCTCGACCCTCAAGCGGTTCGAGGCCGGTTCGAACGTCGGGCTCGACGTGGTCGTGCGGCTGGCTCTGGTGTTGGGAGCCGAGCGGGACCTCGCCAATCTTTTTGCGAGCCCGGAGCCCGGCTCCATGGATGAGCTTCTCAAGCGAAACCGCAGGCGCATTCGCGGCAAAAGGATGTCGTGAGGATTAAGCCGGCCACTCCGGTCCGTGTGGGCGCAGCTTTCACTGCCGATGCTACCGTTCCCGTCGGACGTCTAGCCCTAGACCGAGGCGCAGCTCTACTCGAATACTCGGCAGAGTTCATGGCTTCGGGACTGACGCTCAATCCGATACTGCCAGCACCCACGCGCGGACTGATTCGGCCGAAATCTCCCGCCCATTTCGATGGGCTTCACGGCTTTTTGGCAGATAGTCTTCCGGACGCATGGGGCGCGTTGTTGCTGAAACGCAGAGCTGAGAAAGAAGGCGTTGCCTACTCATCGCTGACCGTTTTGGACAAGCTCGCGATCGTTGGGAAACGTAGCGCCGGAGCGCTGACCTACGAGCCGGAAACGGCGTACGCGCGCGCAGGCGCCGTCGACCTCGACGCGCTCTCTCGTGAAGTGGACAGACTCGTTAGCGGGCAAGAGACGGCCGCGCTCGACGAATTGCAGCAACTCGGCGGCGCTTCGGGTGGCGCAAGACCAAAAGTGCTGGTGGCTCTTAACGCGGAAGGCTCCCTGATAGCCGCGGGGAGCGGCGATCGTTTGCCCCCTGGGTACGAAGCATGGCTCGTCAAATTCCAAAGCCGTACACGAGATTTCGAGGATATCGGTCCCCTCGAGGCGGCCTACGCGGACATGGCGAGGGAAGCCGGCATCGATGTTTCGACGACGCGTCTGATTCCAAGTGCGGCGGGCGGACCCGGATACTTCGCGACGAAACGATTCGACCGCTTACCGAACGGGGCTCGCCGGCATTTCATCTCCGTGGCGGGAATGCTCGACACCGATTGGGAGGTCCCCACGATCGATTACAACGAGCTGATGAAGCTTGCGCGACACGTCACCAAAAGCCACGACACGGTCGAGCGCGTATTCAAGCGCATGAGCTTTAACGTGCTTGCGCATAACCGCGACGATCATACGAAGCAGCATGGCTTCCTTATGAGTGAAAGAGGGGAGTGGGCACTTGCACCCGCCTACGATCTCACCCACTCGATCGGACCGGGCGGCGAGCATTACCTCGCAGTAAAGGGCCACGGCGGTGACGATATCACGGCCGCCATGATGACTCGATTAGGCGAGGAGCACGGGCTTTCGAAGGCGCTCATTCATGCCATAATCGAACGTACCGCCGATGCGGTAAGCCGGTTCGCGGAGTTCGCCGGCAGCTACGGCGTAAGCAAAGCTACCACGTTGCAGGTACGGCGCTCCTTGAATGCGAGTCTCGCTCGTATCTGCGGGCGCGCCGTGCGTTAGCTCGTTATCTGGACGACCAGGACGACGACATCGTCGATCGAGCGCGCCGACCCCATAACGCTGCGCTGGACGTACAGAGCGGGACGCTCGATGCGTGGGCTCTGTGCGATGTGCGCGGCAGCGTCGAGCGTCGCGCGCTCGGCGACCGCGATATTGCGGTTGAACTCCGTGAGGCCGTCCGTATAGAAGAGAAGCACGGTCCCGGGTTCCAACGCTTGCACGTGCGTTTCGCGCGCAACGGCAACGTCGATGCCGAGCGGAAGACCGCCGCTGCGCAAAAAGTACGGCGCGGCGCGGGGTGACGCGGCGATCAGCGGCGGGTGACCGGCGCTGGCGTAGCTCATCGACGAAAGATCCGGGCTAACGATCGCGACGATCGCGGTCGCGGGCACGTGCTGTTCGTCTGCCAACGCGGGTTCGGCCTTGCTCAAGATTTCCGCGGGATCGCGGGTCTCAAAGGCCGCGATGAAAATGCTACGCCGGATTCGCGCGGCGGCGACGGCCGCGTCGAGTCCGTGGCCGGTCACGTCGCCGACCACGAAAGCGATGCGTTTGTCGGGCAGCTCGAAGGCATCGTACCAATCGCCGCCGATGAGTGCCTCCCGTTCCGCCGCGGCGTAGAGCACGTCGCAGCGCAGTCCCGGCCTGTCCGGAAGATGCTCGGGTAGAAATGCTTCTTGAAGGCGCTCCGCCGACCGTCTCGTGGCGCTCAATAATGCTTGCAACTCTCCGCGCGCGGCGCGTCGTTCGGCCGCGACGGCGCGAAGCACCAGGCTCGTTATCGCAAGTATCGCCATCCAGCTATCCACCTGCAGCAAGCGCGTATCGAGCGATCCCGCGGTCCACGGCCCGACGCCGTGCGCCGTTCCCCAGATCGCGATGCCCGAGACGATCGCGATCGCCGTCGCCATTTCGCGCTGCGTGAACCGTAGAGCGATCCAGATCACGAACGGATAGACGGAAAACCGCAGCGGAAAATCGGTCAAGAACGTGGCGGCGCTTGCGAGTACGAAGATGGCGGCGAGCGTGGCCAGCTCGGCGTAGCCGCCTTCGGCGCGTTCCGTTCTTCGATTGCCCGCGAACCACGTCAGCAGCACGGGAGCGACGAAGAGCGCACCCATCGCATCGCCCGCCCACCAGACCCACCACACGGAACCAAAAGCGTTCCAGGGCACGAGTCGCGCGAGCGCGAGCTGGGCAACGCCGTTGGTGGCGGAAACCGTCATTGCAACGGCCGCACCGAGCGCCGCCAGGAGCAGCACGTCGCGCACCCGGTCGAGTGCGTTCTCGAACCCGTACCGGCGCAGCAAAAAGCAGCCGAAGACCGGCGCGAGCGTATTCCCGGTCGCTATTGCCGCGGCCGTCCAGAGCGGCTCGGCGCTCATCGCGTTGCTTGCAAACGCGCCGATCCAAATGCCGGGCCAGGCCCGGTATCCCCAAAGCAGCAGCGCGCCGAGCGCGATGCCCGTCGGCGGCCAGACCGCCGTAACTTGTTTCGTGGCGAATGCCATGGTGAAGCCGAGCTTTGCAGCAAGGACGTAAGCAATCGCGACGAGGACCGAAAGTAGGAGTTTTTTTACCAACGAATCACAATTCGGAACGATCGGCGCCGAATCAGCGCCCGGCAAGATACCTACATGATAAGTACGACCCGGAAACGGGCGGCTCCGCTCAGCATGCGCGCGTAGGCGTCGGCGGCGCGCTCGAGGGGCATCGTTTCGATCATCGCGCGAATGCCCGTCCGGACGGCAAAGCGCATCGTCTCCTCCGAATCGGTATTGGTTCCGGACGGCCAACCCTTGATCGAATGGCGCTGTCCGATCATCCCCAGCGTGTTCACCGGCAGCGGTTCGGGCGACGCGCCGGCGACGAGCAACTGTCCGTCGACGCCCAATCCGTCCAGCACCGGCTCCATCGCCGCGGCCGACGTAATCGTCGAGAGCACCAGCCTCGCGCCGCCGAGGCGTTGCAGCTCGGCCGCGACGCCGGCGCTTTGGCTGTCGATGTAGTGCGCGGCGCCCAGCGTCCGTGCAAGTTCCTCTTTATCGCGGCCGCGCGCGATCGCCACGGTATTGAAGCCCATCTTCGCGGCAAACTGCACGCCTAAATGCCCCAAACCGCCGATGCCGAGCACCGCGACGAGATCGCCCGCCCGCGCGTCGCTACGACGCAGCGCGTTGAACGTCGTGATGCCGGCGCACATCAGCGGTGCGGCCTCGACCGCGCTCAGCTCGCCGGGAATGCGCGCGAGCGCGGTGACCGGCGCGACGACGTACTGCGCGTAGCCGCCGTCGTACGCGATTCCCGGGACTTGCAGGTTACGGCAGGTGACGAAGTCGCCGCGCCGGCAGCGATCGCAATTGCCGTCATGACCTCCGTGCCAGCCGACGCCGACGCGATCGCCGACGTTCCATCCGCTCGTTTCGGGGCCGAGAGCGTCGATCGTGCCGGCGATTTCGTGCCCGGGAACGCGCGGATACGCGATGCCGCTCCACAGGTCGAGGACCGTCAGCGAATCGCTGTGACAGACTCCGCACGCTTCGATTTTGATACGTGCGCGGCCGACGCCCGGTTGCGCAACGTCCACGTCGCGCAGCTCAAGGCGGTGATCCTGCGCCGACGGCACGACGGCCGCGCGCATCGTAATGCTCTTCATGGTGATTCGTGGAACACGCCTCGAGCGCGAGCGGTGCCGGAAGGATGGCTTTGCGGCCGAGCAGTACCTAGGAACCCGTGGGCTCCTAGCTTTCGGAGGTTAGCAAACATGCGCCATTTCATTCTCGTAGCGATCGCCCTGCTTGCCGCCGCTCCTGCGGCAACGGCCGCCGCGCCGCCCTCATGGCAGCCGGCAGCGGCGGTTTCGGTCACCGGCGGCGTCACCAGCAGGAAGACGTTCGTCATTCAGGCCTACGTAACGTTGCCGACGTCGTGCGATTACGCGCGCATTCGGACCTACGGAGTCAATGCTCAGCTGCACCGCTCGTTCATCGTCGAGCAGCTTGCGCCCGGCACGCTCTGTCACGGAACGCCCAACTATAACTGCACGATTCAGAGCCCTACCTACCAGATGCCGATCCAACAGCCGATCGACGTGCACACCAAGAACAAAACATGGAAGATCCATCTCTCGATGGAGCCTCCGGCGCCGATCAAACCCATGTGCCACTCGGTCTAGCCGAGCCGCCGTGAACCCGGAAACGCCGCTCAAAATCGCATGAGATGCACCGCAGCCGCGTTCATCGGGCTTCTGTCCGCGCTGTTCGCCGCGGGCTGCGGCGCGTCGTCGGTGGCGGCGCCGGTCGCGCCGACCGCGCCGCCGGCGGCACAGACCTGGCTCTTCACGAGCGACTGGCATTTCAATCCCTACGACGATCCGGCGCTCGTCAAGGATCTCGTTCGCGCGCCCGCGACCCGCTGGCGAACGATCCTCGAACGCTCGCACAAACCGATCTCGCCCTACTTTCAAGACACGAACATCGCGTTGCTCGAATCCGCGCTCGGAGCGATGCGTGCGGTCGTTCCGAATCCGCCGGTAGTTCTGATCGGCGGCGACTCGCTCGCCCATAAATTCCGCGAAACGTTCTTCGCGCTCCAGCCGGGCGCGCCCGAAGCGGCATTCGACGCCTTCGTCGACAAGACGTTTGCCTTTCTCGCCTTGGAGTTCGACCGGACCTATCCGCGCGCGCAGTTTCTCATCACCTTGGGCAACAACGACGGATATTGCGGTAACTACAAGAGCACGCCGAAGAGTCCGTTCCTAGCGCACTTGGCCGCCGCGTGGAATCCGCTGGTCGATCGCAACGGCATGGCGCCGGGGTTCGTACGCGAGTTTTCGACCGGCGGCTACTACACGGCTTCGCTGCCCTCGGGGCCGGCGATGCCCGCGATCGTGCTCAACAGCGTCTTTTGGTCGTCGCTGTACGAGAACGCGTGCGGCGAACGCGGCAGCGATCCGGGCGCCGCGGAGCTCGATTGGCTCACGACTCATTTGAGCGCAAAGCATCCGCTGTTGCTGACGCACATCCCGTTGGGGATCGACGAGTATGCCTCGCTCAATGCAAATCATGCGGTGCCCCTCTACAAAGTCGCTTACACGCAGCGGCTGCTCGCGCTTCTGGCCCGCAAAGGCGTTGGGCCGAGCGCGTTCGTAATCGGTCACATCCACCACGCGACGTTCGAAGTGGCGCCCACCGGCATCGGCGAGCTGGGCGCGATGATCATTCCTTCGATCACGCCGAGCCAGGGGAATAATCCGGGGTTCGTCCTCGCAGTCGTCAATCCGTCGAGCCCGGTGATCGGCGACGCGACGACCTACGTGCTGCCGCTGGGCTCGCAGTCGCCGGCCTGGACGAAGCTTTACTCGTTCGACCAGGCGTACGGGCTGACCGCGTTCGATGCGGCGAACCTGTTGCGCTTGCAGGCACGCATGGCGAAGAACGCGAGCGTTCGCAAGCAGTTCTTCTATTACTACAACTCCGCGAGCACGACGGCCACGCCGGCGCCGGAGAAGTGGCCGTGGTATTGGTGCGGGCACGTGCACCTCACGCCGCCGCCGTATGCCACCTGCCTTTCGCGCCACGGCATGTGAGCCGTAACGGCAAGCTGGCGCTCGTGACGGGCGCGTCGGGCGGTCTCGGGCTCGAGCTTGCGAAGTTGCTGGCCGCGGGCGGTTACGACCTCGTGCTCGTCGCGCGCTCGGAGGAGAAGCTGCGCGATGCCGCACGGGATCTCGCTAGCGCACACGGCGTCGATGCGAAGCCCGTCGTTGCGGATCTTGCAACCTCCGATGCCGCCGGCACGCTTTTCGCGCAGGTTCCGCGCTGCGACGTGCTCGTCAACAACGCCGGCTTTGCGACGAACGATCGCTTCGAGCGTATCGGCGAAAGCCGCATCACGGAAGAGATCGTGCTCGACGTGCTCACGTTGACGCGCCTCACCCGCAAGTATCTACCCGGCATGATCGAACGGCGCGACGGCAAGATTCTCAACATTGCATCGACTGCGGGCTTTTTGCCCGGCCCGTTCATGGCGGTTTACTATGCGTGCAAGGCATATGTGATTTCGTTTTCGCAAGCGATTGCCGAGGAGCTGCGCGGGAGCGGCGTGCGCGTGAGCTGTTTTGCGCCGGGTTCGATTCACACCGGCTTCGCCCAGCGGGCGAACTCCGGCTCGACGCCGCTGTGGATTCTGCCGGCTTCCAATGCAACGACGATGGCGAAGTCCGCCTATCGCGGCCTGATGCGCGGCACCGTGCTCAACGTGCCGTGGCCGCCGTCGAACTGGCTGGTCGACCTCTCCGCGCGCCTCACCCCGCGCGCGATTCTGCGCTTCGTGTCGCGTAAAGCGAATGAGCGGAGGGAACGGTAAGTGCGTGCCGTTCGTCCTTCGACGGTCCTTCGACAGGCTCAGGATGACAAGGCGTACGGGTTGACGTCGTCGTGCCGCTAGAATTCGGAGTTGCCACCGCCGATCATCAGTGCGAAGCCTACGACGGCAACGACGACATTCGCGACGTGTGGGAGCGCGTGCGTGGATTGGTCGGGCGCGGAAAAGCGACCGACTTTTGGAATCGCTACGCAGAAGACGTCGAACTCGCGCGC
>JASHOM010000004.1 GCA_030041115.1 Vulcanimicrobiota bacterium
GACGCTGATCGTGGCGGTGACGCGGCCGCCGAATCCGCCGGCGTCGGCCCCCGAATGCCCGCCGTTGCCGCCGAGGGCAACGACGTTGAGTTGGGTTACGCCGTCCGGCACCGTAAATTTCTGCTTGGCGCCGGTATAGTCGAACGTCTGCTGATTGCCCGAAAGCGGGAGACGGGTGCCCGTTGCCGTGGCGGGAACGCCGTTCGGGTTGCCGCCGCAGGCACAAAGCAGTAGGGCGACGACGCTTACTACAACGCTTGGTTTGAGCGCGCAGGGTCGAGGAGCCGAAGAGATCACGGTCGCTGTCTCCTACCGGGCACGGGCCCGCTAACAACCAGGACGGATAATCGACGTGCTGCTCGCTCCAGATGCAGCGCGACAGGTTTCAAACGTTCGGCGCGTAGGCGTGGAGGCCTCGCAATGCATCGAGCCGCCGCCGGATCCGATCGTCCTGGAATGGTGGCGGCGGCGGGTCATCGTATATCGAGCCGAGCGCGTCCGGATACCACAGTCGGCGAGGCTGGAAGATCAAGACCGGCAACGGCCGCATCGTCTTCGACTGGTAGCAGCCGTTAGCCCCGAGCGACGAGCCTCGGCCACGCCGTGCGCCCCCGGCGCCGGACGGCGCAACAAAGCGTTGCTTTCGCGAGAGGCACTTCTTATGTCGTTAGAGCTCATCAATACGTTCGTCACCTTCGGTACGTTCATCGTCATCGCCGCAACTGCCATCGCCGCCATCGTGCAACTCCGCCACGCCCGCAGCAGCAATCACATTGCCGCCCTCAACGAGCTGCGCGAAACAACGGAGTCGCCCGGCTTTCAAGCGGCGCTGTCCTTCATTCAGGTAGAGCTGCCGGCAAAGCTGCAAGATCCGATCTTTCGCTACCAAATCGCGACCCGGTCGGCCAGGAGCGATGAGATGCGTCCAATCTTCGCAAGGATCAATGCGATCGGAAATTATTACGAAAATCTCGGAGTCCTGGTAAAGACCGGACTCGTCGATCGGGAGCCCGTAATGCAGTTGTGGGCCGGCATCGTTGCGCAGACTTGGGAAAACCTCGCGCCGATCGCAGCGATCGCACGCCGCGAGCAGGGCGACCTGGTTTGGGAGAATTTCGAGTATCTAACCGCCTTAGCGCGCGATTGGGTGGCCGCGCATCCGAAGGGAACCTATCCTGCCGGAATGCGGCGGCTCGATCTCGAGGACGAGTGGCTCGACGCGGACCGGCAGTACGCCGCCTCGCTGCTCCCGGCATGATTCGTGCCGAGCGATGAACGGAGTGCCGGCGCTGAGCTATTTGAGCTTGCCGGCGCGAGTGAAGCGTTCGATCAATCGGGCGTGTTCGGGAAACTCCCCGAGCAACGTCGTGCGCGAGCCGATTTCGAAGTTCGCAAAATCGAACGCGGGCGCTACGTCGCAGCCGACCAGCGCGTAGCCATGCGCAGCGACGACGTGCGCCGCAAACCACGTGCCGGCGGGCAGGGCCGCTTGCCAGCGTTTTCCGTCACCGATGATGAGCCGCCGGTGCTTGCGATCGGCACCGATGGCGTCGATCGCAACGCGCCCGCCGCGATAGTGATGCCACACCTCCTCCGATGCCAAGCGGTGAAATGCGGAGAACGTATCGCCGGTTAGCAAATAGTAGATAGAGGTGAGTGCCTTGCGGCGGTAGGTTTCGGCAAAGTATCCGCCCTCGGGATGCGGCTCGAGTCCGAGCATGCGGATGAGTCGCGCTGCGCTCGCATTCACGTGCGAAGTGCGTTCCGCGCGCTTCGAACGCCCTCATCCTTTTGCGCTTCGGACAAGATGTCACAGGTGATCGAGGGCGGGAGGGGGTTTGGTGCGGGTTGCAAGAAAGCAGGCGCGATGGAGCTTCGGCCCCTCGGGTTCGGCGAGATTTTCGATCGCGCCGTTACGCTTTACATTCGCAACTTCATTCCATTTGCGGCAATCGTCGCGGTGCTGATCGTGCCGCTGGCGATCCTACAATACCTTGTCGACGTCGCCTCGCAGCCGCAGATCGACCTGATGATGCGAATCTTTACGCACCTCGGCTCGCGCCAGCCGCCCATCACGCAGGGACCGATGCTCTTCAACTCACCCGCTTCGGTGGCGGCCTACATACTGCTGCTGCTTTTGACCTACTTCGTTTGGCCGTTCGCGCTCAACGCGGTCGCGGTCGGCGTCGCGCGTCTCTATCGTAGCCGCGCCGTCGAGTTCCGAGCCTGTTACGAAGCGGTGCTGCACCGGTGGCTGCAGATCCTCGGGATGATCGGCCTCGACGCGCTCGTCTTGATGGGATGGTACGTCGGCGTCGTGTTCGCAATCGTGGCGTTTGCGTTCGTCGTCGGGGCCCTCGCGCTTGCCGGACCGTTCATCGGAGGTTTTTTCGGAGTCGTGCTCGCCGGCGTCGCATTGTGCGTGTTGATTCCGTCGATCCTGCTCCTGCTCGTTGCGCTGACGTTCGGGATGTACGCGACCGTCATCGAAGAACAACCGGTGGTCGCGTCGCTGGTGCTTGGCTTCGGTCGCGTCGTCAATCGCGCCGAATTTTGGCGCGCGCTGCTCTTTGCGATCGCAGCCGGCGCGGTGATCCTGGGAACGTCGGCAATGTTCGGTGCCGTCGGGCTGCTTGCGGCGATCGCGCATCTGCCGCTCTTGCAGAGCGCGATCGAGTCGCTCACGCGCGCCGTCGTCGCGCCCTTCGCGGCGGTGCTGCTCGCGGTCTACTACTTTGACGTGCGCATCCGTCGCGAGGCGTTCGATTTGGAGGCGAGCCTTGAGCGCCTGGCCGCGACGCAGCCGGCGTGACCGGCGCGCACCAACCGCCGGTCAATCGCTGGTTGGATGCGCTCGCGCAGCGCGAGCTCGCGATTCCCGGCAGGTATCAGCTCACCGCAATACCGCCCGCGCCGGTGCGCGAACCGTGGTGGCTGCCTCTTTGGCGGTGGTTCGACGATCGCTGGCAGCGGCTCTGGTCGATGGTGTGGGGGCACGTGCATGTCAGTCCGGGCGCCGCGCGAGGAATCGGCGACGCGCTGCTCGCCGCCATCGCGCTGTTTCTGCTGTACGTCGCGATTCGCCTGATTCGCGACATGACGTTCGCGCGGCCGGCGCCGGCCGGTTCGCCCGAGCCGCTCGACGCGCCGCCCGATCCAACCGCGCTCTATCGCGAGGCGTGCGAGGCGGCCAATCGCGGCGACTACGGCAACGCCGCTTTGCTGCTCTTTGCCGCGACCATCGCGCTGCTCGATCTGCGCGGCGCGGTCAGCGCAGACCCCAGCGCTACCGTCGGCGATTTGCGCCGCGAGCTGCGCGCCGCTCGCGCCAACCTCGTTCCCGCTTTCGACGCCGTCGCAACGCCGTTCGTCGAGCAAGCCTACGCCGAGCGCGGGATCGCCGCGCCGCAGTGGCAGCACGCACGCAGCGCCTTCGATCAGGTCATCATGAACCTGCCCAAGCGGGAATGACGAAACGAATTCGCCTCGACCTGATTCTTCTCGGCGCCGGCGTTGCGCTGCTGCTCGCCATCGGCTACGGGCAGAGCGCGCTGGAACAGCCGCGCGTCTCGGTCGCCTCGTCCTACGACACCGGGCCCAACGGCTATCGCGCGCTCTACGACGTGCTGCGCAGCGCGGGCGTTCCGTTGCATCGCTTCGAACGAGTTCCGGGCTTGCTCGATCCGTCGATTCGAACGCTGGTCATGACGGGCTACGAGAGCGATCCGGCGGCCAAGCCGCTCGACGTTCACGACGTCGCTGCGCTGCGCCGCTTCGTGCGAAACGGCGGCCGTTTCGTCGCCATCGATGACGAGTTCGCCGGAGCGCAGGACGTGACGCCGGGCGTGGGCGCGACCGTTCGGGCGCGGGCGTCCGGCGCCGCCGCAGTCGGGCGCGACGCCTACACGCAAGGCGTCACGATCGTGCGCGGCCCGATCGACTGGGTCTTTCCGTTCAAAAGACTGCGCGGCGTTCCGCTGCTGGCCAACGCGCGCGGCGTCGTTGCGGTGTCGTATCGCTACGGCCGCGGCGAGGTCATCGCGGTCACCGCGCCGGCGCTCTTTGCCAACGCGCAGTTGCGCAACGCCGGCAATCTACGCTTTGCCTACAACGCGATCGCCGGCCACGGCAACGCATCCTTCGACGAGTACGTTCACGGCTACGACGACCGGCTCTCGCTGTTGAGCGTGCTTCCGGCAGCCGACCGCGCCGCGCTCGCGATCGTCGCCGCCGCGGTGGTGCTCGCGCTCATCGGCGCGAACGTACCGTTTGCGCCGCCGTATTTGCCCCCACCGGCCGACGAGCGGGATTCGTCGGACTACGTCGCGGCGATGGCCGAGCTGATGCGGCGCTCGCGGCGCCGGCCGCCCGACGACGACGTGCTGTGGCAGGCGACGATCGACTTTCAACGTCGAAAGGAGCACGCGTGAAAACCAACGTCGCCGAACTCTCCGGTCGAATCGCCGAGGGCATGGGGCGCGTCCTGGTCGGATCGGACCCTCTCGTCCTCGGCTTGACGATCGCGCTGCTCGCGCGCGGTCACGCGCTGGTCGAAGGCGTGCCCGGCACCGGCAAGACGCTGGCCGTGCGCGCGCTCGCGCTGCTGTTGGGCTTGGAGTTTCGCCGCATCGCGTTCACGCCCGATCTCATGCCCTCGGACGTGGTGGGCACGACGGTCTTCAATCCGCAGACCGCGCAGTTCACCACGCGCACCGGACCGCTCGTCGCCAACGTCGTGCTGGCCGACGAAGTGAATCGCACGCCGCCGAAAACGCAGTCGGCGTTGCTCGAAGCGATGGAAGAAGGCCGAATCACGATCGACGGCGCCCCCTATCCGCTGCCGCAGCCCTTTCTGCTCTGCGCGACGCAGAATCCGATCGAGTACGAAGGTACCTATCCGCTGCCCGAAGCGCAGCTCGACCGTTTCACGATCAAGGTCGAGTCGACCTATCCGCAAGAAGCGCAAGAGCTCGAGCTGCTTGCGCGTACGGGCGCCGGTTTCGACGCGCGCGCGCTCGAAGCGTCGGAGGTCGCGCCGGTCACCAACGCCGCCGAGGTGCTCGAAGCGCAGCGGATCGTCCGCCGCGCGCATCTCTCCGATGCGGTGCGCGACTACACGTATCGCGTCGTGGCGGCGACGCGCGCGCACCCTCGCTTGACGTTGGGCGCGTCGCCGCGCGCCGGAGTTCAGTTGCTCGTGGCGTCGCAGGCCGCCGCTGCGATCGACGGGCGCGACTTCGTCACGCCCGACGACGTGAAGAGCGTCGCCGGCCTGGTGCTGCCGCATCGCTTGATCGTCGCCCCCGATGCCGAAATCGAAGGCGTCTCCGCGGCGGCAATCGTGCGTGAGGTCCTCGCCTCGATTCCCGTGCCGCGCGGTACCGTGTGACCTGGGTCACGCCGCGGTTTTCGTGGACGCTGGGCGTCGTCGCGCTGCTTCTCGCTTGCGCGCCGGGCGTCGCGTTCTTTCTCCCGCTTGCGCTCGTTCTTGCGGCGCTGCTCGCGATTGCCGCGATTGCCGACGCGGCTCTCGGGCCGCGCACGGCGCAGATCGGGGTCGAACGCAGCGCGCCGGAGCACTTCGCGCTCGGCGTGCCAGCCGAGCTCGTTTACCGCGTCGAGAACCAAAGCACGCGCGCCGTTCGCGTGGGCATCGTCGAAACGCCGGTGCGCGCGTTGCGCTTTGAAACCGACGAGCTCGCCGGCGAGATTCCCGCGCGAAGCCGCGCGACGCTACGCCGGACGGCCGTTCCGCTCTCGCGCGGCGCCGGCTCGCTGGCGACGCTCTACGTCTGGTGGGAGAATCGGCTCGGCCTGCTGCGCCGCCGCCGGCGAATTCCCGCGCCGCAGGCGATCCGCATCTTTCCCGACCTCTCCGCGGTGGAGCGTTACGGCAAGCTTCATTTGCGCAACCGCACGATCGAATCGGGCCTGCGCCGGATGAAGCTTCGCGGCGCCGGAACCGAGTTCGAGTCGCTGCGCGACTGGACCGACGGCGACGCGTTTCGCAACATCGATTGGAAAGCCACCGCGCGACGCGGAAAGCTGATGGTCGCGCAGCACGAAGTGGAGCGCAGCCAAAATGTGATGCTGCTGCTCGACTGCGGCCGGCTGATGACCGCGCGCATCGACGGGCGACGCAAGCTCGACCATGCGGTTACCGCCGCACTTTCGCTCGCCACGATCGCCGGACTCGCCAGCGATCGCGTCGGCCTCGTCGCATTCGCCCACGAAATCATCGCCGCCACGGCGCCGCGCTCGACGCGCGTCTCGACCGCCCGGCTGACCGGCCTGCTCTACGATCTCGAGCCGCGCTTCGAGGAGGCCAACTATGCGCGCGCCTTTACGTATCTGCGCCATCACCTGCACAAACGCTCGCTCATCGTCTTGCTCACCGACGTCATCGATCCGCTCGCGCAAGCCGTGCTGCTCGCCGAGCTCGGTTCGCTCGTGCGCCGTCATCTCGTGCTCTGCATCTTCATGAACGACGCGGCGGTCGCCGCGGCTCTCGCGCGCGAGCCCGAAACGATCGGCGACGCCTATCGCGCCACCGTCGCGCTCGGCCTGTCGAACGAACGGCGCACCGCCAAAGCGATTTTGGAGCGCATGGGCGCGCTCGTCATCGACGTGCCGGCAAAGGCGCTGACGACCGCGCTGATCGACGAGTATCTGCGCGTCAAGCGCCGCGGCTTGCTCTAAGCCGCGTCTATCGGCGCCGCCGGCCGGCGGCGCTGAAATAGACGATCAGCGCGACCGCGGTGATCAGCCCGATCGCGGCGCGGTCGACCGGCGGAAGGCGCCGCGGTGAGACGAACGCTTCGATCGTGCCGGCGACGATCAGCATGGACGCGACGCCGAGAATCAGCGTTCCCGCGCGCCGCGCGTTAGCGACGATCGCGTCGCGCCGGCGCAGGCGCCCGGGATAGACGACGCCGGCGGCGATGAGCAGACCCGCGGCGCCCGCGATCTGAATGGCGGTCAGTTCGATGAAGCCGTGCGGCGCGATGGTGGCCCAGAAGTCGTAGCCGAACCCGGCGTTGGTGAACAGCGCGCCCATCGCGCCCAGCATCAGGCCGTTGAAGGCAACGATGTAAATCGTCGCCGCGCCCAGCGTCACCGAGCCCGCGAAGGCGACGATCGCGACCTTGACGTTGTTGGTGATGATCGCGGCCGACATCGCCGGCGCGGAGGCCGCATCCACGGCGAAGTTCGAGTCGTGCAGGCTCTTGCGAATCTCGTCGGGGACGATCGTCTTGGGCAACAGCGCGTAGACGTCGGCCGGATGGCTGCGCACGAGGACGTACGCGAGGACCGCGCACGCCAGCGTGATCGCCGCGCAGATCGCAACGTAGGGCAGCGACCGGCGGAATTCGACCGGGAACGTGCGGCCGTAGAAGTCCCCGATCCGCTCCATGCCGCTTTCGGAAGCGCGCGCGTAAACATGCGCGTGCGCGCGGGCGACGCAGCGGTTCAAATACTCGAGCAACAGATCGTCGAAGGCGCGTCCTTGGGCGTAGGCGAGGTCGCTGGTCGTGGCGCGGTAGAGCCGGCCCAACTCCGCGATCTCGCCGGTCGAGAGCGCTCTCGCGCCGCGGCGCTCGACACGCCGCAGCAACGCATCGAGCGAGTCCCACGTGCCCGAACGGCGCGCGACGAACGTGCTTTGGTTCAACGCTCGGGAGTTGGCGGGCAGCGCGCGTCGAACCTTGGCCGCGGTGGACCGTACGCTCGCCGTCCGAACGCCGGAGAGCATCGCATTTACCTACGAGCTCGCCGGTCTGGGAAGCCGTTTTCTCGCGCTGGCGGTCGATCAAGCGATCCAAGCCGTCACGCTGCTCGTCATATTCCTCGGGCTTCTGTTGCTCGTCTCGCGCACGCCGCTGCGGCATCTGCCCGACATGGTCGGCGAGAAGGTCGCCCAGGCGATCGTCATCGCGTGCATCATCATCGTCGCCTTCGGCGTGCTCTTCGGCTATTTCATCGTCTTCGAGGCGCTGTGGAACGGGCAGACTCCCGGGAAGAAGCTGCTCGGTCTGCGGGTCGTGCGCGACGGCGGCTACCCGATCGACTTCGGCGCTTCGCTGATTCGCAATTTGATTCGCGTCGGCGAACAGATCGCCGGCTACTACGCGCTCGCCGCGGCCAGCGCATTGATCTCGCCGGAGAACAAGCGCCTCGGCGATCTCGCCGCCGGAACGATCGTCGTACGCGACGCCCGGCTCGCTGCTCCGGGCAGCATCGCGAACCCCGGCGAAGATTCAAACCGAGCGGCATATCTCACCGCCGAGGAACGCACGTTGATCGAGCGCTTTCTGCAACGCCGCGGCACGCTCTCCGAGAGTCGCCGCGCCGAGCTCGCCGTCTATCTCGCCGCGCGGATCCGCGCTCGCGTTCCACGCGAACTCTCCCGCCTCGACGACGAAACCCTGCTTGAACGCTCCGTCGCGCAGTGACGCGACGGGGAAGGCAACCGAGCCTCCGCACGATGCCCGCGCCCGGCGTCGCGGGGCCTCCAATGAAAAGTCGCAGATGGGCAGGATTCCTCGAATTCGGAGACGCACCACCGCAGCAGGCCAAAGGGCTTCGCTTTGACGGACCCCGGTCGCGCGTCCGGCTGGGTTTAGGATTGGGGCGAGCCACGTTCGGCTCTATTCCCTCTACTTGCTAAGGAGACTAAATACCAAATGCGTTTGTTTAGCTCAGCCCTGTGCACTGCGGTGGCTGTGGGACTCCTCGCAGGATGCGCCGGCAGCAATCTTGGGTCGACCAGCTCGATTCCGAGTGCCGGCAACGCGCAGTCACACCTGATCAACGGCCACTTCTATCCGCAGTGGTCGCATCTCGCAAGCCTGGTTCCGCCAGAGCTTCGCGTGCAAGGCCCGGCTTCCGTGCTCAAGAAGCTCGAGCCTCTGAAGAAGAAGAGCAAAGGCGGCATCTATGCCAGCGAGTTCTATGACACGTACATCTGGGGCTATCCGAACCCCAACAGCAACAACGGCCCCGCGACGTGCGACGTGTCCGGCGTCAGCTACCCCAACGGCATCGCCGTTGACGGCAAGGGCAACCTGATCGATCCCGACGGCGGCACCCGCACGGTCATCATCTTCAAGGGCCCGGGCCTCTGCGGTAGCGAGCTCGGTTCCTTTAGCGATCCGTACGGTCAGCCGGCGGATGCCTCGAGCGCAAATGCGGCCACCGGAACGGTTATCGTCGGCAACATCTTCGACAACAGTGACGCGTCCGGCAGCATCTCGGTCTGCACGCTTTCGGGTGGCTGCACCGCGAACCTGACCAACTCGAACATGTACGAAGTCGCCGGCGTTGCGCTGGCCAAGAACGGCGATTGCTGGGCTTCGGCCACTAACTCCGATGGCGATGCGACCCTGACGTACTTCAAGGGTTGCACCGGTTCCGGCACGGCTGCTACCGGCTTCGAGAACAGCTACTACGGCGGACTCGACATCGACAAGAAGGGCAACCTCGTGTCGATCTCGGCGTTCAACAGCGAGCTGTATGTCTACAGCGGCTGCAACCCGGCTTGCAAGGTCGTCGGCGGTCCGTTCTCGCTGCATGAGGAAGCCGTCTTCGGTCACCTCGACAAGAAGTCGAAGAACTTCGCTGACGGCGACTTCGACCTCGGCGAGATCGACGTCGGCAAGTACAGCCCGACCAAGTACACGTACAGCTACTACTTCAACAACGGGCTCAGCGCGAGCGAAACCGTCGAAGGCGCGGCCTTCGACCCGCGTTCCAAGGAGTAGCCTCAAAGACGCCCGTACCAACGGGACGACTGCAAAGCGGGAGAGCAGTGCTCTCCCGCTTTCTCATTGCTGCGCCGGCGCCCGATCGGTCAATCGTCGCCGATGATATTCACGTGCCGCGGCGCCGCGGTCGAGCGCTCCAGTTCGAGCCAGTACGCCGCCGGCTTGCCGCCGGACACCTTTTCGAACTTTCTGGGCCGCTGGCTGTAGTCGAAAGCATCGCTCGCCGGATCGTTTGCGCGTTCATCGCTTGCGGCCAAATGCGGCAAGCCGAAGTTATCTTCCATATAGCGCAGAACGCTCGCCGTCTCGTATTGAACGTGCGTCACGTACCCTTTGCGCGCATAGGGCGAGACGATGATCAGCGGAACGCGAAAGCCGAGCCCGTCGTAATCTTCGTAGACCGGTTGCACGGGGTCGAACCAGCCTCCCCAATCGTCCCACATGATGAAGATCGCCGTCGACTTCCAGAACTTGCTCTCGCCGATTGCGTTGACGAGCGACGCCACCCACGCGGGGCCTTTGCTCGCGACCAGGCCGGCATGGTCGGACGTGACGTACGTCGGCGTTATCCAGGTAATGTTGGCAAGCTTGCCGGCCCCGATGTCGCGCAGGAAACGAGCCGGCGGATTGATGACGTCGGCTCTCCAATCCGCCCTGTGGAAAACTTGGCGATCGGCTTGGTACGCCGACCAAATGCCACCGTCGCCAAGAACGGCACCCGCGTAGAATCGCCAGGTGATGCCGGCGGCATCGGCGTCGATGCCGATCGTCGGATTGCTGTAGCAGGCGCGGATGGGTTTTCCGTACGTACGTTGCTGCGTCAGCGTTAGGATCGTATCGGTCTTGCCGCCTTCGCATCCCCAGGCCGAGGCCGGTCCATCGACCGAATCGCTTGCAAAGGCCGCAACCGCATATTGGTGCGCGACGAAGCTACCGTCGAGCTGCGATTGGAACATATTATCCGCGAGCACGTACGCCTTGGCGAGCTGCCAGTAAGCGTGAATTTCGCTCAGCGGCGTGTAGGCGTACGCAAAGTTCTTCGGCGCGCCCAGACCGGCTTGCTCGTCGTTCCAGCCATCCATCTTGCAATCGGTGCCGGGAAGGCTCGACTGCCCGTCGCAGTCGATGAAGAACGAGTAGGACGAATGATCGATGTCCCACCCGGTCGCGAGCGATTGCGAGTGCAGGCGAATTTTATCGCCGGTTTCGTCAAAACCGAACTTCGACGTCTTCGCACCGGGAAAGCCCATGAAAAGGTTGTTGAACGACCGGTTCTCTTGAATGATGAACACGACGTGTCGAATGGGGCTTACGTTGTTGAACGCTTCGGGCTGGAGCTTGCTCGCGGGTACGCCGCCCGAGACGGCGGCCATCGAGCAGGCGCAAAGCCCGCACGCAGCGGCCAAAAGAGTGAGGATTTTACCGATCACAGCGCTTCCTTCGCGCGCTTCCCACCCGTGTCATGCCGGACCGCGCGGCGCCGTCGAATGACGCGCGTCATCCGGAGCTGCCGATGACTACGGTTACAGGAAACGCTTTACGGCTTGCGCTCGTTCTAGATAGTGGAAATGTTACAGCAAACGAAGCAAGCTAAACTCGACGTCCTCAACCTGGTTTTCGGCGCCTTTTGCATCGGTGCCGCCATACTGCTGCTGGCGCGATAGTCGCCTTTTACGGGCGTGGATGCGCCGGCGCGGCCATGTCGCTGGTCGTACAGCCGCCGGGCGACGCCGCAGATGCGAAGTGTTGCGCAACCCAGCCGAGCGCGACCGGCACGCTATCCATCGCGGCCCAAAAGTGCGTTCCGCCTTCGAGGCGGTAGAGATCGACCTTCTCGCCGGCGTCGCACGCCTTCTGCACGAATGCCGCGGTAAATGAGGGCGGTACGACGAGATCGTTCGTGCCTTGCGCCACGAGCATCGGCGCGCCGACGAAATTCGGATCCGGTGAGTTCCGCCGCGCCGCGTCAACCCACGCCGGCGACGTCCAAAACGACGGCAGCAGCATGTTTGCGGGCAGCAGCTTTGCGGTGAACATCACCGCGGCTTGAGTCAGCCGAGTCAGCGCGCACTGGCGCGCGACGAGGTGCACGATCGCCTTTGCGCCGGGCGCGGTGACGGCGCTCATCGGCGTGTCGTAGACGTAGGACCACGATGCCAGCGTGTACGCAGCAAGAAGCCGCCCCGGCGTCGTTGCGATGACGTCGCGAAGGTTTTGCTCGAGCTGCGTCGGCGGCGCGGCGGCGACGACGCCCAACAATCGCAGCTCCGGCGCGTACGACGCGGCGATTTGATTGACGAACAGCACGGCCTGGCCGCCCTGGGAGTGCCCCCAGGCGATATAGCGATTCGAAGCTTGCGCCGCTGCAAGCTTGCGCGCCGCGCGAACGATGTCGATGACCGAGCGCGCCTCGGATACGCCGACGAGATACGGATGCGGCCCGGGCGTTCCCAGCCCCGGGTAATCGGTCGCAACGACGACGTATCCGCGCGCGATCATTTCCGGCAGCGCGGGAACGAACGAGTACCGGTTGCGGCTCAGCGACGGCGCGCAGGCCTCGGCGATGCCGGTCGTCGGATGCGCCCAGGTGACGACGAATCGTCCGCCGCGCGGCGCCTTCGTTTCGGGAACGACGATCAGGCCGGAAACCTCGCGCGGCGCGCCGTCGAGTCCGGTCGTTTGATAGACGACTCGCCACGCCTTGGCGTGCGGCGGTGCCGCAATCGGTTTCGCCGAAACCAGATCGCCCGGGGCCGCAATCGCCGCCGCCTGCGTCAGCGCGAACGCAACCGGCAGCGTCATGCCGAGCGAAGCGGCCGCGAGGGCTCGGACTCGAAGCGCGAACGACGTCACTAGTAAATGACGAAACGGCCGCCGTTCGTGCAAAGCACGACGAGCAACATCGAAACCATGATAAGCTCGTAGTTCCAACCGAGCCCGTCTTTGCCCCAGAAGCCCGTCTTCCAAACGAATATCTTCTTTTGCAACGCGCCGGCCATGATGATCAGCAGTCCGATCGCCGCGAGCTGCGAGAGGACGCCGACGATGACTGCCGCGCCGCCGAGAAGCTCCGCGACGCCCAAGAACGTGGTTAGGCTCTTGGGTAAGCCGATGCTTTGCGCGCGGGCCGCGGGGTCTCTCAGATCGTTGTAGCCGCTATTGACGAAGACCAGCCCGACCATGATACGCAGAAAGACGAGTGCAAGATCGGTGAACTGCTCGAGCTGCGGAAACATTGCTCCTCCTATCGGCCTCGCGACTGATTTGGAACCACGCTGAAAAGTCCGTCGCGGGCTAGGAGCCGTCCTTCGGATCGCCGGTTAGCGTACGCAAATTTGCCCCTTTACCAATGCAAGCGAGCGTGGTATGATCTAAGGGCTGACCGCTTTGCGGCAGCGGAGGTTTCCCATGCGTATCTTAGGATTCGCGGCCCTTTTGGTTTTTGGCGGCGAGGGCATTGCCATCGCACAGACCACGGCGCGCATGGTGTGCTACTCCGCCTTGAACCAATGCATAACATATCTCTCCAACGGGACCACGTACACGACGCGGTACTACCAAAACGTCCGAAGGTCCACGACGACCGGCTCGAACGGGGAGACGTACCGCACCCAGTATTATCCGTCCCTACGCTACAGCACGACGAGCGGTCCGTACGGAACCTACAGTACACAGTACTTTCCGTATCTCAACTCGAGCACGACCATTACGCCGTACGGGCGGTATAACACGCAGTATTATCCCTACCTGCATTCGAGTACGTCGAACGGTCCCAGCGGAAATTACCGGCATTGCCGCTACGACGCGAGCCTGCAGACCGTCGAGTGCCACTGATGGTACGAGGTCTGGGTCGTTGCTATTCTCTCGAGTGCAGTACGAACGAGACGCCGGCGGCGACGAGATTGCCGTGCCGGTCGCCGTCCAAGCCGCCGGGACGGGTGCTGCGGTAGCCGGTCGCAAGCGCGGCCGGCGCCGCGGCCCAAAATCCTCCTCGGCTCGGAAGATAGTCCGGGAGAACGACGACGGCCTTGCGAAGAGCGGGCGAATCGATGCAACGGCGAAAATCGGCGAACAAAAGGGCCACGCTCCCGCTCTGCGGCATGCCGGTGAGCCGGAACGTCGACGTCGGCGTGATGCGTCACATCAAGGGGTGCAACGATCTCATGGCCGAGTCCGCGCGTTGGCTGCGCAACGCCAGAGGGGATGACGCCGCCGGTGAGGCGCAGCGAGCGTTGCTCTTGAATCTCACGACTTGCTTGTCCGAAGCCGTGTTCGGCATGCTCGTTTTACTCAACCATGATGCCGCAGCCGCGGTGCTGATCCTCGAACGCGCGACGATCGAATACTACGGGCGCGCAAGCTACTACATGAAAGAGCCGGACCATGCCCTTTGGGCCGTCGAGATCGACCGGCTGCAAGTGCTCATCGACAACGAAATGACGACGGAGCAACGACGGACGGCGCTGATTCGCGCGATCACACAGGCTCGGCGCCGGCATGCGCACGTCACGCCCGAGGCACGCCTTGCCGCCGGGCAGGTTCCGTTTCACAAGGTGCGCATTCTCGACATGATCCGCATCGGCTTGGGGGACGAGGCGGCGCGGCGCTACGGTTCGGCAAGCTTGGTGCTCCACGGCGACCTCTACAGCAGTCGCATCGTGGGCTCGCGGCGCGCCGAAGCGATGAACGCCGCGGTACTCGAAGCCGCATCAGGCATCGTTGCGTTTTGCAACCTGATGCTGTCATGGCTGCCGCGACCTCCGAAAGGGCTGCTCGAGCGCGTGCTGGCGGCCGAAGATGAAACGGCTCGCCTGGCCAAGCGCTACGGCCGCGCCTACTTAATCGCCGGGATATGAGCGCCGTCGTCGTCTAACGCGCGCAACGGATCAATCGGCGATCAAGTGCGCGTAGCGCTCACGGATGCGCACGGCGTCGACGTGATCGTACGCCCGGGCCGCTTCACGAGCGAGATCTTGGAGCAGCTCGACTTCGTCGGGATCGATCTGCGCGCCGTTGGCGTGTGCGCCGTAGAGCGTGAACGAGACGAGCTCGTGGCGCACCACGACCGGTACGGCCAGCGTGTAGATGGCCGTATTCTCGGGGTCCAGGTGCGTGCGAAGCTCGTCGAGCCATACGATGCGCTCCTCGGCGAGCAGCATGCGCACGAGCAGATCGTTGCGATCGAAACCCGGCGGGGCGACCGTCGTCTGTTGCGCGGTTGCGACGCCCTCGAAACGCTCGCCGCCGGCCGAACGCCGGTAGAGGGCCGCGCCCGCGAGATTCAAGGCGTCGACCGGTATTTGCACGAGGCCGTCGGAGATCGCGCTCTCGTCGACCGCGTACGGAAGCGCCGCCGCCGCGCGACGCAAGTACTGCTGCGCCAGCCGCCGGCGGCGAAAAAAGACCGCTTCGACGACGTTCTCGGTGCCGCGGTTGAGGCGGTCGAGCAGCACGCCGATCGCGATGGTGGCGAGCAACTCGAGCCCGAGCGTCAACCGCTCCGAGGCGAGCGCGCGCGAGAAGAGCCAGTCTAAGATCGAAATGAATGCGATCACGCCCAGCGATAGAATGCCGTACACGAGCGCGCGGCTGATCACGAAGTTGACGTCGACCACGCGCAAGCGGAAGATGGCGTAAGCGATGCAGATCGGCATCAGCACGACCCCCAATCCGAGCGCTTGCCCTACGACGAACGGCACGCCCGGCACGAAGTAGACCGCGTAGGCGACGAACGACGCGATGGTGCCGATGGCGACAAAACTCCAGCGCTGCCGGTTGCGCGGCGTCGCCTCGACGACGTTCTTCGCGACGATCGCGCCGGCGAAGAGAAAGGCGACGAGCGGAATGACGGCGCTCGGAACGACGTCCCACGGCGGAACGATTTCCTTTGGAAAATAGACCCGCCACTCGACGGCGTAGAGCGCAAAGGAGAGCGCCAGGAATGCCCAGACGAAGGGGTCGATCCGGCGCCGCCAGCCATCCACGTCGCCGTTGGGGAAGCGCAACACAAAGGGCAGCAGCGGCAGCACGCTCCACGGGCCGAAGATCACGCTGAGAACGAAGGTGAGCGCGGCATAGGCCGGGGGCGACAGCACGTGCGACCAGTACATAAAGGCCGGCTGCGTGCCGAAATATCCGACGGCAAAAAGATAGAAAGCCCACGACATGATTGACGGCCGCGCGAAAGTCAGCAGAAACGCGACGATGAGAAAAACCGTCGGCGGTACGTACGCGAGCACGCCCCCGGCGCGTTGCCAAAAGCCAAAGGCGGGATTCGGTACGGCCGTCAGGGTTACGGTGTAGAGCCGGGAGTCGCGCCGGACGAGGAGCGTTGCGCGCTCGCCCGGATAGGGGCTGCGCACCCGCGATGTGATTTCGTAATCGCCCGTGGTAACGATTTGGTCGCCGGGGCGTATGCCCGCGCGAGCGGCGGGCGAGCCTCGTGCGACGGCTGCAACGATGCTCGCGCGTGCAGGGAGCGTGATGCCGGAGGTGCCTTCGCCCCAGTTCTCGGCGAAGTCGGTGTGCCCGATCGGCAGATAGTAGACGGCGATCACGAGCAGCGTCGCGACGATCAGTGCCGCCCGCGAGAGTGTTTGGCGCACGCATGAGGCCATCCGTGACGGCAGGCCCGTTCCCCTGGTAGGAGACGACGCAGCCGCCGTGAAGGCTCTGCTCCTTTCCCTAACCTCGTGGCCCACAAACCGGCTCACCGTGCCGGCCGGCATGTTCTACCCAGTCGCGCATCAAGCTGCCGTGCAACGGACCGTTCACGCGACGTACTCGACGAAGAAATCACTGATGCTTGCCTCGGACTTCAAAAACTATACCGTCAACATCTTCGAGACCAGCGAGCTTCCGGGCGGCGACTCGACGCCGGTCGCGACGATTGCCGAGCCGTCGGGAGGCTGTCCCTACGACATGGCGCTCGACAAGAAGGCAACGCTCTACCTCGCCGACTCGAGCTTGAGCCAAGTCGAAGAGTATCCCAAAGGTGCGAACATTCTTACCGCTCGTCAGATCCGCTACTCGGGAGGCATCGCATATGAGGCACTCAGCTCGCCGCTTCGTTAACCTGAGCACCGTCGCAGCACTGTTGACCGCGTGCACAGGACCACAGTCGCCAGTGAGTGCGCCAGGCGAGGCGCCACGAGCGCTTTCGGTCAGGGCGCAGCCTAGTGGCAAGTCCTGGGCCGACGTGGCGCTCTTGTATGTGTCCGCCGGACCGCACAACGTCGTCTACCAACGGATCATGACTAGCCCGAAAGGACGCCTTCCGAAACTTGTCAAGATCACGGAGTTAAACGACCCGAGCGGAGAGTGCACGAACGAGGAGCACACCGCACTCTGGATCACTACCGGGGGCGGAGAAGTTTACGAATTCGAGCACGGTGGCACGACGCCGATCGGCAGCCTTAGCGGAGGTGATTTAGGGTGCTCCTACTATCGCACGACAGGGAGTCTCGCGGCCGTCGACGGTGAGATGCTGTCCGTTTGGCAGAATGCGTCGGGCACTCCGACGACCTACAGTCTTCCTGGAGTCACCTTGCAGTATTGCGGTTACGATAATCAGGGCAACCTCTTTGTCGACGGATACTCTAACGGCAGCTACGGCAGCCTGGTTTTTGCGGAACTGCCCAATGGCGGAACCAGTCTTGAGCAAATTATTGTAAACGTTAGCATCGGACGGCCCGGTCAAGTTCAGTGGGATGGAGACTACATCACGATCCAAGATTTAAAGAGGCCGTTTGCCATTTACGGACTGAGTGTCTCTGGGTCAGCGGCTCGTGTTGTGCGTACGTTTCAGCCTCGTTTCCCAACTGGGGAACCCAAATACGTAGCCGCATCCTGGATCTACACCTTCGATGGGCCCCGGGATGTTTTCATTCCCTACGGCAGCGGCGACAAGGCGGCGGCCAAAGTTTCGGAGTGGATTTATCCTGGAAATGATCACTCGTTTCGGAATATTGACTTTGCCAGCAGCGGCGATTTCCAAGCTGTAACCTTTAGCGACTAACTGAAGGTTTGGAGGGTCATAACCTCGTTTTTGAAGAAAGGCATACTGTAAAGGAGCACACGCTATGATAATATCCTCGCGGCTGGTTCGAGGAGTGAGTACCTGCGGCTGCTGTGCCCTTCTGGCAGCTTGCGGCGGGGCCTTTACCCAGACTACCAGCGTACCGGCGCTGCACGCGACGGGGACAAGCGCTATGCCGTCCAGCCGATCGTGGATGCGGGCGAAAGCGGAGAGCGGCGACTTGCTCTACATCTCGAGCCCGTACCCGACAGGCGAGGTTCAGGTTTTCTCATACCCTCAGGGCAAGCTCGTCGGAATGCTTTCCGGGTTTGACTGGCCGTGGGGTCTTTGCTCGGACAGCTCAGGAGACGTCTTCATCGTCGACGCTGAGGCGCAGGATATCGTCGAATACGCGCATGGCGGCACTAGCCCGATTGCAACGCTCAACGACGCCGGCAATGATCCCAACGGCTGCGCCGTAGATCCGGCGACGGGCAATCTCGCCGTTGCGGGAGGCGGCAGGGTCCCATCGACAGTGATGGCAAACATCGCGATCTATCAGGACGCACGCGGCTCGCCGTCGGTGTATACGTCAACGGTCGATTACGTGTTTTATTATTGCACCTACGATGAGCAAGGCAACGTGTTTGCATCGGCAAACTATTTCGACTCTGCCGACTTTAATCTCACCGAACTTCCGGAGGGAGGCAGCAAGTTCATCTACATGCGGGTCTCGCAAGTCAAATATGCCGGCGGTGCGATCCAGTGGGATGGCCGCTACCTCGCACTCGGAAGCCCTTCCCACGAGCCGCACGGGCCTGCGACGATCTATCAAATCCAGGTTTCGGGCTCGACTCCCACGATCGTCAACACGATCAAACTCTCGACGAAACAGGATACGAACTCGAAGGGGGGCGACGTAGGGTTCTGGATCCAAGCTGGGAAGATCGTCAGCCCGGAGAGCTACAACAAGCGGATCGGCATATGGCGATACCCGTCGGGGGGCGAGGCAGCGAAGACGATCAACGACCATCGTGGACTTTATCCCGGCGTGACTGTCAGCGTTGACGCCACGAAAATGCGCTAAACGTCGTCGCCCCGGTCTTGCGTTGTGGAAGCGCACAGCTTTGCGCCGGTAGAACCCTTGTCATCCTGAACCGGTCGAACCAGGCGGTTGCGGCGCTATTCCTACTGCCGCAAGCAGCTATCCGGACGACGACCGCAGAAAGGATGCGTCGGCATGAAGCTTGGCAGGTGGCGCGCGTTGCTCGTGCTCGCCGCGGCCCTTTCGGTCGGTTTGAGCGTCTATGAGTTCTTTGCCCCGCGGATCGACCTCGTCGACGGGCCGGTAGCGCTGGTCGGCGAAGCGCTGAGCATTCCCGGGCAGCCGGCCACGAAGTATCGCGTGGTCGCCGAGACTCCCGGCTCGAATCTTGCGGCGGCGGGCATCGAGCCCGGCGATGTGTTCGTGCCACGCGACTCGTTCTTCGCACGATGGTTGTGGCTTCCGGGTCAGCAGATCCCGGTAACGGTGATACGCAACGGCGTGACGCGCACGACGACCATCATTGCGTCGTCGCGGCATATCCCAATGACGGTTTTAGACTGGGTCGAGCGCGTCGTCCGGATCGTTCTGCGGATCGCGCTGTTGCTGCTTGCGCTCATCCTTGCATGGCAAATTCCGGACGCCCGTTGGGTGCGATGGCTCTGCGCTTCCCTCGTGCTCTTCGGGTTCTCGCCCTGGGCGGTCTATCCGTACGATTACCTAGGGTGGCAGCGGATTGCCACCAATGTCGTGGAGGCGTCGGCGACGCAGGCGGCGATCTGCGCGGCGTTGATCTTCAGCGCCCTTATCGGTTCGTCGCCGCCGGGAGACTTTCGCAGGTGGATGGTGCGGTTAGCGCCGTGGGCGTTCATCGTGCTCGAGCTCTGCGTTGCGGGATTCCTCTTCGATAATCGCGGCGATTACGTGGCGCGTCCGCTAAGGCTGATAGAGATTCTCTGCATTGCGGCGACCGTCGCCTCGCTGGCGGCGGCTGCCGCGCAAGCCACCGGGCAAGAACGGCAGCGCTTGCGTTATATGGCCTGGACGTTCGCGATCGGGTTCTCCGGCTTCTTCGTTTCGGACATAGCCATATGGGCGGCGGGCAACTGGGCGCTCAACGTTCAGCAGTGGTCGCTGCCCCGCATTACGCTGCTTCTCATTCCGATCGGTTTGGGCTACGGATTGCTTTCGCATCGCGTCGCGAGCATCCACTATATTGCAAGCCGTACTCTGGTTTACGGCGCGATTACTTCGTCGTTCGTGCCGATCTATGCCGCTACTGAATGGGCGGCAACCGACTACTTCGGCAACCGCGGCAAGAACGCGCTGGTCGTGGCCATCGCGGTCGTCATTACGGCTCTGTTCAAGAAAATCCGGAGCGGCGTCGAGGACGTCGTCAGCCGGCTTCTCTTCAAAAGGCAGCGTGAAACGGAGAACGCGCTGGCGAAATTCGCCAAGCAGGTGCCGCACATATCGGACGCCGCGTGCTTGCAGCAACGGTTCGTCGATCTGGTCGACGAATACGTTGCATCCGTTTCGACCGCGCTGTATTTTCAGGTGCAGGCGAGCAGCGGGAGCGACGGCAGCGCGCGCGCAGGATACGTTCGCAGCGCTGAAGCGGGAGAGCCGGCGCCGGAGAAGATCGGCCCGCTCGACCCGGTCGTCGCCCCGCTCGCAAGCGAAGGCACCGCGATCGAGTCCGACCTGCTCGGCGCCGGCGGCCATGCATTTCCGATGATCCTGCACGGCGAGCTCGTCGGATTGCTCGCAGTCGGTCCGCTGCGCGACGGAGAAATTCTTTCGCCCGACGAGATCAAGCGCCTCACCGATATCACACAAGCCGTTGCGGTAGCGCTCGAAGGGATGCGCCGAAGCGATCTCGAGCAGCGGCTCGCGCAAGCCGAGACGGGGCGTGCGGAGCTGCATCGCGTACTTTCGGAGCTCGCCCGCGGCGGCGCCATCGATCCCTCGACACTGCAGCGCGAACCGCCAAGCGTCCACCGGGAACAAGACGGCCTTCAATGACGAGGCCGGCGTTCCAGGCCGGAACATCGACGAGCACGTGATGCGCGTTCGTTCGTCGGGCTGCATCGCAGGTTCTGCAGACTGTGCAACCGAAGCGGCTGGTGTACGAGGAGGTATGCCTTATGTACGGTTACCCGTGGCTGCTTGGGTCGTTGTTGCTCCTACCTTATGAATTTACCCCCGCGGACTTTGATGAGTGCGCCGGACAGGATTTGCCGATCGGCGACGGCAAGCTCTTGAAGCTGATCGGAACGCAGTTTGGAGGCAACGGAACGACGGATTTTGCGCTGCCCGATCTGCGAAAGTCCGAACCAATTAAAGGCGTCAAATACTATATCGCAACGCAGGGAAGTGAGCCGGCATGAAGCGTCAAGCATTTATGCTCAGCGGCGTTGGCGCGGCGCTCGCGGGCTGCGCCGGCCCCGCTCTCGTCCCGAACGCGGGCATTGAATCGGCAGCACTCCGCTCGACTCGCATCCACCCGGCGGACGACGACACCCAACTGCTGGGCTCGCTGCTGTTGGTCCCTTACGATTTCGTGCCGAACGATTTCCAGAAGTGTGCGGGGCAGATCTTGCCGATCGCGATCAACCCCGCGCTCTACGTCCTGCTCGGCGCGCAGTTCGGAGGCGATGGCAAGACGACTTTCGGGCTCCCGGATATGCGCGGCAAAGAACCGATCAAGGGGCTCACCTATCTCATCGCTACGCGTGGCATCTTTCCGCAACGTAAGGCCTTGGAGCAGCCAAACCTCGGCGTAAGCCCGCTGCTCGGTCAACTGCTGCTCGTAGCGTATCTTCCTCAATACACGCCTCCTCGCGGTTGGGCGAAATGCGACGGCCAGCTTCTGAGTATCAAGGACAACGTCGCGCTCTTTTCGGTCGTGGGAGATAAGTTCGGAGGCGACGGCAAGACGACGTTTGCTCTGCCCGACCTGCGAAAAGAGGAACTCGCGAATGGCATAACCTACGTGCTTTCGCTCAGGGGAAGGTTCCCTCGCGAGTAGCAGTCGGAGAACCTGAAGGCGTATGGTTCAAGCAATGATTACATGTCCCAAAACAGGCAAGGCGGTGTCAACCGGCATCACGTTTGGTAGCCTAGCCGCCTTCGATCAAACGATGCTGGTCAACAACACCGTACGATGCCCCGCGTGCGGCGAGAGTCATCTCGTCGATAACTCCGCGGTGAAAGCCTTTCCAAACGAAATGTAGCGCGACCCCGTCGTGCTAGGCGGTTGAAATCCCACGGCGGCGCGCACCCATGGCTATGGCGATGAGTGGCCGAACGTCATTGCGTGAAGAGAGCGATGGCTGCAGCGCGGTCGTTTAAGGCAACGATTCTCTCCCGGTCCCGCGCGACGAACGCGATCCCATTCTCTTGGAGTATCGTCGTTATCCATCCGGTGGCGCGGTCCGGCGGTGCGCCGAACGCGAGAACGGGCTGCGCGCCGGCCACTTCGGCTTTGTAGCGTACGCGATAGTCAAAAAGCTGTCCCATGCCGTAACGCATCCGGTCGACGGATTGCCGCGCATCGTTGAGGCTCTTTGCTTCAATCAAAAGCGCCTGATCGCCGCACCGGACGAAGAGATCGACGTTGTTGTTGTACCAGCAGCGCCCGCCCATGCGCTCGGCGTGACGACGAATCAGTTCCAGCGTCGCGTTATGGTCCTTGCGCGCTCGCTCTTGTAAAGCTGCGGATTCGTAGACGCTCGGCAGCGCTTTGCCCGACGGTACGTAGCCGGTGCCTTCCGGGATCGTGAGAGCCTCGCGAAAGGCATCGCGCGGCGCCTCTACGAGAAGCGGTGAGTAGCCCGTTGATAGCACGCTCTCGGTCGTGACCGGCGGGACGAACTCGCGGCCGGCCGAAACGCCGCCGAGCATCAGGATGCGATAGTAGGCCGTCTCCCGGATCGGCCGGGCGGCGCTCTGAAACTGCGGCGACGCCGGACCCTCCGTTTCGACGAACGCGTCGCCCTGACGCAGCGGGACCGGCCGTTCAAACGGCTCGTACCACGCGATGTCGACGAAGTAGTGCCCGGCCTTCGCCCAATCTTCGATCGAAACGCCAAGCACGCCGTGACCGATGTAGCTCGATCGTTCATCCTCAGATGCTCCCTGCGCCGGGCGATAGTAGATGAAGCGCTCGAAGTCGTTGATCCGGCTCCGATACTGACGTGGGTAGTGGTAGATCACGCCCTCGCGATCGAGGTACTTCGGATCGTCATGCCAGGTGCGTTGGCTAAGAACCACAGGCACCTGGGCATGCTTAGCCTCGCGGGCGCCAAGTCATTCCGGCCGCCAAAGGGAGCGAGGGTTCGGCATATCGAATCTGCGGTCTAACGCGCCTGACGTTTAGGGGCCGTTTTCGGTATGGTGGAGGAGCGAAATTGAAGGCGACGTGCATCGCCCTGTTGATAGTCACCGCCGCGAGTTCTCTCGCCACTGCGCGAGCGGATGTCCCGCCGAGCCAAACGGTTCACTTGAGTAATGGCGGTACCGCTATTGCATACAATCACTGCGGCGACAACGACCTGTGCGCTCGAATAAACTATCAAGACGGCGCAATGCTTTCTATCTATTCC
>JASHOM010000026.1 GCA_030041115.1 Vulcanimicrobiota bacterium
GCGTATCCATCGCCGCCATCCGCTTCATCCGAACCGTCGCAGCGATTTGCTTGCTTTGAATGACCTGCTGGTCGAGCGCGACCGCTGGCCCGTTGACGTGTTCAGCCATGTGCCGTTCTTGACTCCTTCTCATTTGACGGGTGAGCTTCGGGTGCGGGCAATACGGGTGGGAAATCTCGTCGTTGAACTGCCAGCCGCAGCTCGTGCAGAGCTTGACGGCCATTAGTCCGCCGGCGGCGCGAGCGCGTCTTCGAGCACTTTGATCGTCCCATCGACCTTCGTCGGCGCGTCGAGCCCCAAGATCTTCGACCGCATCTCAAGGACCTTGGCCGCCGTCGGAAGCGCGCTGCTCCCCGGTGTCCCGAAGTGCTTCCGGGCGTCTGCGTACAACGCGTCGCAGCGAGCCAGCTGAACCGCCTGCTGCTGCTCGCGATCGGCAGCGTTCTCCTCAGCTCGGAGAGCGGCTTCGAAGCGGATGTCGCTCACGACCGTCTCGAGCGAGATCGTGAGCTCGGCCGCAATCTGCCGGTGCGTCTTGCCCTCGAGGTGCAGCTCGAACACCTGCCCCTGGCGCTGTATCTGCGCCGGCGTACGGCGTCGCGTGCGTGGCGTTCGGCTTCGTTCGGCGTGCGCCGCATTCGAACGATCCGTGCCGCTCCCAACGTCAGCGACGTGCGGCATTACCAGAATCCGGTCGCGAGGTAGATCGCCTCGGCATCCGAGCGAGCGAGCTCGGCATCAAAATCCGCGCAATACTGAAGGCGTCCGTTAAAGCCGAAACTCCCGTTGGCTTTCGCTCCGAAATACGTCGTTGAGTTCGGTGATGCCGCCGGCGTCGGCGACGCGAACGCCGCCACCGTGGTCTGATCGACGTACAGGTGCGACGTATTCGGCGAGTCCGAGGGGTTAAACGTGTAGAGGATGACATACGGCACTCCGGACGCCATCGTGAAGAACTCCGGCAGCGTGGTGGCGCCGATCGTGACGGTCAGACCGGTCGTCAGGGAGTCGCCGAACTGCAGACCGCCTGTGCCGTCGCCCGAGTAAAAGACCTGGTTCGTGTACGGGATGCTCTGCGGCATGACGATGCACAGGACCGAGAACGCGTTCGTACAGCCAGCGCCGGCGTTGGAGTTGCACAACTCCGAGTAGACGCCGGTGACCGATGTGGAGAAGAATTCGCCGTTCTTGGGCGAGCATCCCGAACCGCAATACTGCTGGTTATCGACCTCGCACGACGTGCTGCCATCCTGGACGAGCCCGACATTCCCGCAATAGGGCCACGGCGACGCCGTCGGGGAGGAGACGTTGAGGGGTACGGGCGACGGGGACGGCGACGCCACCGTATCGAGCCCGACGCTATCGGCGAGTTGCGTCGCCATGGGGCCAGGCGTACACCCGGAGCTGCCTCCGCACGGCGAATCGCCGAACGTCCACAGGTTCGCGAGGCTCGTGTAATTGAGCAGCACGTAGTAGACGTTCGGAATCTCCACGGTCGGCTGTTCCTGATACCGGAACGGCGGGACGGTGTTGGCGACCTGGGCTCGAGCATCGTAGCCGTAGAGCGCCAGGAAACTCACGAGCAATGCCACGGCCGCGAGTAGTCTACGCATGGACTCCTTCTTTTTTGCCATAGCCGGCAGGCAGCAAATCGCCAAACTTCGTTGCGATCGGAAGCACCTCGCCGTCCGCGGTGATGAGCTGTAGCTTGTCGCCCCCGTGGTGGCAGAGAAACTCGCGCAGGTCAGCCCAGTCGGGAATCTCCCACCGGACGAACGCGGCCGGCAGCGACGCGCCGTCAGGGACCGCGCGCTCGACATTCTTCGCGCGCTGACGCTCGAAGCTGCGGATGGCCGGCCACTCCCGGACGACCAAGCGCACGAGCCACTCGGGCTGCAGGTCACCGACGATCTCCCGATGGTCGGCGCAGCGCAGACGACAGAGCGTGGCGAAGTCGCTCACGGACCTTTCGGACCCCACGACGCCTCCAAAGCTTTCGCGACGTACCAGCAGATGAAGCAGGCGACGCCGACGAGCCCGGCGAGCACGATCCAGCCCACTACGCGAGCTGCGCCGCCGTGTACGCGCGCACCTCAGCCAAGAGGGCCTCGAGGGCGTCCCCGGGACACGCCGTGGCGTAGTCGCCCGGATCGCTCGGATAGAACAGCGTCGCAACATCGCGGTGGCCGATAATCCGTTCGAGCGTCGGAATCTTCTGGTGAGCGTAGACCGAGAGCTCTTTGAGGGACTGCACTTGCGCGACGGTCGGTGCTCCAACGTAGCCGGCCGTCCCAGGCTGAAAGTCGCCCAGGAGGCACACGTCGACGCTTTGCTCGTTGCGGCCGTAGGCCGCCGACGGCACCATGCCGACCGGACGGCCCTGATAGACCGTGCCGTCCTTGCCGATCACCCAGGTGTACCCGATGCCGCACCAGCCCTCGGCGCGATGCTCGTGATCGATCTCAAGGGGCGTCTGGTCGGGGGAGCCGTCGGAATGATGGACGATGAAGTCGCTGATGGACGACTCGTCCCGATACGCCGGCGAGCCGGCCCACGCGGGATAGTCGGGGTGGACGATAGTCATGCGACTGCCCCGGGCGCGGCGATCTGAAAGCGGACGAGGTTATCGTCGGGCCCGTTGACGCGCTCGACGTTCGTCTCGAGCGAGCCTTCCATCGGCGCGAGCAGTTTTCGAATCTCGTCGACGGTGAGGTTCAAGCGACGGCTCCTTTCAAGGCGCTGCCGGCGGCGCGCGCGATCTCGACGGGATCGCGGCGGTCCTCGGCGCGAAGCTCGATGACGGGCGCACGTAACGGGAGAACTCGCCCCTCCAGGGAGCGCGCGTTCTCAGCCTCGATGGCGCGATAAATACGCTGCTTCCGCAAGCGCTGGAGACGGTCCGTCGACGCTCTCCTCCAAAGAAAAAAGA
>JASHOM010000027.1 GCA_030041115.1 Vulcanimicrobiota bacterium
GACAGCCTGTTCGACCAATGACCGAGCTTTCGTTGATCGACGGTTTCAACCGTCCGATAACGTACCTGCGCGTCTCGGTCACCGACAAGTGCAACTTGCGCTGCATCTACTGCATGCCCGAGGGAGGGCTGCCGTGGCTTTCGCGGGATGAAATTCTCACGTACGAAGAGATCGCCCGGATCGTTACGGCCGCGGCGTCGGTCGGCGTTCGCGCGATTCGGCTCACGGGCGGCGAGCCGCTCGCACGGCGCCATCTCGAGCATCTCGTGGCGGCGATCGCGCGGATTGACGGCATCGAAGACGTCGCGCTTTCGACCAACGGGCTTTTGTTCGAGGAGCAGCTACCCCGGCTGCGCTCGGCCGGCTTGCGGAGGGTCAACTTCTCGCTGGACACGCTCAAGCCCGATCGTTTCGAAAGCATCGCGCGTCGACCGGGCCTCGCCGCGGTGTTGCGTTCGATCGATGCGGCGATTGCCGCCGGTCTGGGCCCGGTGAAGATCAACTGCGTCGTCATGCGCGGGAAGAACGACGACGAGCTCGCGGACTTTGCCCGGCTCACGCGCGATCGCCCGATCTTCGTGCGATTCATCGAGGTGATGCCGGTGCGCGAGAACCTGGAGCTGCAGCGCGACGCGTACGTGGGCGCGGACGAGATGCTGCAGCGAATTTCGGCGATCGGCGAACTGCGGTTGGCCATCGGACCGCCGGGGAACGGGCCGGCCCGCTACTTTGCGTTTCCCGATGCGGCCGGCGCGATCGGCGTCATCAGTCCCCTGTCACACGACTATTGCGAGCGTTGCAACCGTCTTCGGCTCACCGCCGACGGGCGCTTGCGGCTCTGTCTCTTCGGCGACCAAGCGCTCGACCTGCGTTCGCCGCTGCGCCGGGGCGCCACCACCGGGCAAATCGCCGGCTTGTTTCGGTCGGCAATGCTCATCAAGCCCGAGCGCCACCATTTGCGGCTCGGGGAGAGCTCGTCGCGGATGCGCGCCTTCTCGGAAATCGGCGGCTAGGAGAGCCGCGTCACAGCGAACGCGGCCGGCACGTTGGGTAGGGTAGTGGAGGCGTGTCATGGGGTCGATGCGACGGCGATCGCGCAAGCGCGGGCGGAGTCGCTCGTCCGCGAGTACCAAACGAAGCTTGCGCGATACGTTCGGCGCATGGTCGGCGATGCCGAAGTTGCGCTCGATTTGACGCAAGACGTCTTTTTTTCGGCCTACCGGATGCTGCAAGCGGATCCGAGTCGCGAGCTGAGCGCGGGATGGCTCTACCGCGCGGCAACGAATGCCGGCATCTCGTTTTTACGCCGCCGGAGAGTCTTGCGCATCCTCCCGCTCGACCGCGAGGTCGATCGCAGCACCTGGCGGGTCGACGAGCGCAGCGCCGCCTCGGTCGATTTGCAAGCCGCGCTGGCGCGTTTGGCTCCCGAGCAATCGGCGGCGCTGCTGTTGACGAGCTACGCGGGATACTCGTCGTCGGAAGCGGCGGCGATCTTGGGCACGACGCCGGATGCCGTGCGGCAGCGCGTATGCCGCGCGATGCGCGTCCTGCGCGCCGCCATGAAGGAGGGCATGGAGGGATGATCGGTCCATTGGAGTGCGCGGCGGCCGAACGGCTGGCCGGCGCGATCGCGCTCGCCGAGGCGAGCGACGACGAACGGAAGGCGTATCGCGCACATCTCTCGCGCTGCCAAAAGTGTCTCCGCGAATTCGGCGGCGAGCGCGAGATCGAGCGGGTCATGTCGGTCCTGACGCGGGCGCGCGACGAGGAACGCTGGGAACCGGCGCTGCGCCTGACGCCCGGACGCGCGAGCGCCCGTCGCGGCGCGTGGATCGTCGTTGCAACGCTGGCGGCGGCGCTTGCGCTCGTCCTCGGGGTGCGCTCGCTGGAGCGGCCCGGGGCGCCGGTTGCCGTTCAGGCGATCTCGGCGCCGGAAGCACGGGCGCTGGCGGCGCTCGATACGCAAACGGGACCGAAGCGGGAAGCGCGCGCGGAGTCGCTCGCCGTGGGCGGCGCTACGTTTTCAACGGCGTTGCAGATAACGGTCGACCGGCGGGGCCGCCCGGTGCGCTGCCGCATTTCGACGAGTTCGGGCGATCGCGCGTTTGACGAGTCGATCTGTCGCGCCGCGATGCGCGCGCGTTACTAGCCGGGGGAAGAGCGACTCGACCGCAAAACGGGCCGCATGGCGGAGCGGCCGTTCGTCTATCGCTTCACGAAAGATCTACGTCTCGACGATCACGCGGGCCTGGCCGCCGCGGCTTCGCGCGGCAACGTCCTTCCGCTGCTCGTCATCGATCGGTCGCTGGAGACGCGCCTCGAGCGTTCGCCGCGGCGAGCCGCATTTTATTGTTCGGCCGTGCGGGCCCTGGCCGCCGAGCTGGAAGAACGAGGAAGCCGGCTCGTCGTTCGACGGGGCGTCCCTGAGACGATACTGCCGCGATACGCGCGCGACGCCGGCGCGTCGGGCGTTGCCTGGGCCTCGGCCTACGATTTGGACGGAATCGAGCAGGATCAGCGCGTTCAGTCGAGCCTCGAAGAAGCGGGATTCGCGGCGGTCGTGGTGCACGATGCGCCGGCCGTCGCGCCCGAGGAGAGCGCGGCCGAGCGCAGCGCGCCGGGCCTCGGCTACCGCGCGTTCGCGCCCTACTTCAACGCCTGGCGGCAGCTTCCGATCGCCTCGTACGAGCATCCGTTGCTCCTGCGCTTCGCGCGGTGCGAGCTCGAGAGCGAAGCGCTCCCCACCGCGCAAGAGTTCGGCGCAGTCGACGGCGCGCCGGCCGGTGCGGCGGTTGCGCGCGCCTGTTTCGAGCGCTTCTTGCGCGAGGACGCGGCCCGCTACGCAGTTGCCGCGGTCGTTCCGTCAGGCGATCGAACGTCGCAGCTCTCGGCGCATCTTTCGTTCGGTACGATCGCGGCCCGTTCGGTCGTCCGGGCGGTCCGAGAGCGATTCGAGAATCCGTTTGCGCTGAGCGAAGAACGTCTTTCGTTACGGCTCTTTCTGCGAGCGATCGCACAGCGCGACTTTTTCCTTCAGCTTTCGTGGTTTCATCCGGAAACGCACGATCGGGCGCTCCAGGAAAAGATGCGCGCCTTCGCTTGGAGACGCGATCATCCGGGGCTCGACGCGTGGCGCCGCGGCTCGACCGGCTATCCGTTGGTCGACGCGGGAGTTCGCCAGCTCCACGCGACCGGGTGGATGCATCCGCACGTGCGGGCGGTGACGGCCTCATGGCTGTGCTTCGATCTCGGCGTCGATTGGCGTCTCGGCCGCGAAGAATGGGATCGCCGGCTGATCGAAGACGATCCGGCGCTGGCTACCGGAAACTGGCAATGGATCGCCGGGGTCGGCGCCGACATGGCGCAGTACCCCCGAATTTACAACCCCGAGCGGCAGCGGCGCCGATACGATCCAACGGGAGAGTACGTACGGCGATGGATCCCCGAGTTGGCGCAGGTGCCGCTCGACACGTGGTACGGAAAACCGGCCGAGTCGCCGCAGTTGGGCCTCGGGCTTTATTCGAGAGATTCGTATCCGAAGCCGGCGATCGATCACGGTGTCGCCGCGCGCGCCTTCCTACGGCGCTATCGCGAGTTCACGTCTCCTTAGGGAGGCGGTCGTCGATCCAGCTCGTGACGACCGGTATTCGCACGTCGTCGCCGTTCCAAACCTTGATGCCGTAGTACACGCTTGCGACCAGGAAGAGTACCGGAAGCAGCCACAAGAGGATTCCGGCCGAGTAACCCATGAGCGGCACTTGAGCCGTCAGCCAGAGGAGGGCGCCAAAACCGTAAAAACCGACGTTGAAACCCAGGGCCTGCAACGCCTGCCGGCGCACGTTGCGCGATTGCTTGCGCTCGAGCAGCGGAATGAGCGCGAGCGGCCACAAGGGATAGCCCAGCGCCACGAGCGCCCGCGACTCGGCCGGATCGTCCGGCACCGCGATCGCGGCAGCGCCCCGAACGCTCGCAGGCGCGGGCCGCGGGGGGACCCGACCGGCGATCTGGGGGCGCGTCGCGGTTGCCGCCTCGACCTTGGCCGAGAGACGACAACTCGGACAGCCGCCGCGTTCGTCGCGGCACGTCGCACAGATCGGCTTGCCGCAGTCCGCGCAGGGCGCGACCGACGGCACGTTCGAGTGAAAATAACAGTCCATCTGCTTCTCGCTATCCTCCGGGGGAATGTGCCCTTCTCACGTACCGGGACACGCGCGGGGAGGTTTCACCGCGCGACGGCCGCAAGACCGTTCCGCGGATGAGCCGCCGCTCGATATTGTTCCGTCTGGCGCACGAGGCGCGACCCTACTATCCGCGTCTCGCAACCGCCATGGCGATCGGCGTCTTCGCCGGCGTCCTTTCCATCATACCGCCGCTGTCGTTTCGCATCATCATCAACCAGGTGCTCGTTCCAACGTCCGGCCGGGCGCCGGACCTCAATGCGTTGTACCTGGCACTGGGCATCACCTCGATCGCGCTGGTGCTCGCAAACTGCGCGATCTACGGTCAAACCTATCTGACCGCGTGGAGCGGTCAGCACCTCGTCGCGCGGCTGCGCGTGCGGCTCTTCGAGCGGCTGCTGAACTTGCCGCTCGGCGAGTTCGACAAGTGGCGCACGGGCGAGCTGATCGCCCGTTTCTCGACCGACTTGCAGATCATGATCGATGCGGTGAGCGTTTCGGTGCCGCAGCTCGTCGTAGCGTTGGCGACGTTCGTTTCGTCCTTCGCCACCATGGTCTATCTCGATTGGCTGCTGACGCTGTCGCTCGTGCTCGTCGCGCCGATCGTTTTCTTTGCGGTCAACAACTTTCAGCGCCTGATTTCGGCGAGCACGCATCGCGCCCAGCAGCGAATTGCGGATCTCACCGCGAACCTGTCGGAAGTGCTCGGCGGCCAGCGCGTCGTGAAGTCGTTCGGCCGCGAGGAATTCGAGGTAGCGCGGTTCCGCAGCCGCAACGACGACTTTTTCGGCGCGTACATGAAGCTCACGCAGTTCATTCAAACGCAACCGCTGGTCGTTTCGACGATCATGGTTGCCGCGGTCGTCGCAATCATGTGGCTCTCGGTGCGCGAGGTGTTGGTGGGGCGTTTGGACACCGGTCGCGTCTTCATGTATTGGGGCCTGCTGGTGAACCTGATGAACCCGATGAATCGCGTGGCCGCTTTCTTCGGCGACATCAGCAAGGCGATCGTCGGAGCCGGCCGCGTTTTCGAGCTGCTCGATCTTCCGGTCGAGGTTCACGACGCGCCCGGCGCGGTGCCGTTGCGCAACGTGCGCGGACGCATCGAATACGTGGACGTCACGTTTCGTTACTCGGCGGACGAGCCGGCGGCACTCGAGCACCTCAACGCGACGATCGAAGCCGGAGAGATCGTGGCGCTCGTCGGACCCTCGGGCGCCGGAAAGACGACGATCGTGAATCTCGTGCCGCGCTTCTACGAGCCGGAGGGCGGCTGCGTGCGCGTCGACGGCATCGACATCGCCGGCGTGCGTCTGTGCGACCTGCGCGAAGCAATCGCCATCGTTCCGCAGGACGTCCAGCTCTTTCGCTGTTCGGTTCTCGACAATATCCGTTACGGCCGGGTGGACGCCACCGATGCCCAGGTGCGGGCGGCCGCCCGCGATGCGAACGTGGACGATTACGTGCAGAGCTTCCCGGACAGCTACGCGACGCAGGTCGGAGAGCGGGGCGTACGGCTTTCGGGAGGCGAGCGCCAGCGAATCGCGATCGCCCGCGCCGTGCTGCGAAATCCGCGCATCCTGATCCTGGACGAGGCCACCAGCGCCCTCGACAGCCACTCCGAGACGATGATCGAAGAGGCGCTCGACCGGCTCTTGCTGGGCCGCACGACGCTGATCATCGCCCACCGGCTCTCGACCGTCCGACGGGCCAACAAGGTCCTCTTCGTCGAAGCGGGTCGCGTCGTCGAGATCGGCACGCACGATGAGCTCCTGGCCAAGGGCGGAGCCTACGCTCGCCTGCACGCGGCGCAGTTTTCGATGAAGGCCGGAAACTCGTAGCCGGGGGGAGAAAGACTCGGCCCCCAAAAAAATTGACTGCAATTAACCTCCGAGAAAGGAACTCCAGTTGAACCAGGGATTCACCGTATGGCTTACGGGTTTATCCGGAGCCGGGAAGAGTACGATTGCCGAACGCCTCGCGCCCGAGCTGAGCGCACGGGGTTGCAGCGTCGAGGTACTCGACGGCGACGAGGTCCGCACGCATCTTTCCAAAGGACTCGGCTTCAGCCGCGAAGACCGCGACATCAATATCGGCCGCATTTCGTTCGTCGCCTCGCTGCTGGTCAGGCATGGCGCCGCCGTGATTACCGCGGCGATCTCGCCCTACACGCTAGCGCGAGCGGAAGCGCGCCGGCGCATCGGCGACGCGCGCTTCGTCGAAGTCTTCGTGCGCTGCTCCTTAGACGAGCTGGTGCGCCGTGACGTCAAGGGGCTCTATAAGAAAGCGATCGCGGGCGAGATCGAGCACTTCACGGGCGTCTCCGATCCGTACGAAGCTCCCGAGAACCCCGACGTCGTCGTCGACAGCGAAATCGAAACGGTGGAACAGAGCGTTTCGAAGATCCTCGCCGAGCTGGCCAAGCGCGGTTATCTGACCGCCGATGCCAAGGCCGCCGTCCCCCGCGAAGTCAAGGGGGTGCTATGATCGCTCCACACGGCGGCAAGCTCGTCAATCGAACGACGGATTCCGGACAGGCCGAAGCGGAGCTGCGCGAAGCCGCAAAGAGCCTCCGCCGTTTGACGCTCACCGGCCGCGAGCTCAACGATCTTGCGCTCATCGGTAACGGCGCGCTGAGCCCGCTGACCGGCTTCATGACGCGCAAGGACTACGATCCCGTGGTCATCTCGATGCGCTTGGCCGGCGGGCTGCCCTGGAGCATTCCGGTGGTGCTCGCGGTCGATCGCGAAGAGGCCCCGACCGCCGGCACGCGCGCGGGACTCTACGACGGCGACGGCGAGCTGCGCGGCGTCATCGAGGTCGAAGACGTCTTCGAGTACGACAAAGCGCGCGAGGCGCGCGAGGTCTATCGGACGCAAGAAGCGCAGCATCCGGGCGTCGCGGCGCTCTACGAGCGCAAGGACGTCCTGATCGGCGGCCCGGTCTCGATACTTCCGCGTCCGGGCGACCCCGAGAGTCTCTCGCCCGCGCAGACGCGCGCCGAGTTCGAGCACCGCGGCTGGAAGACGATCGTCGGGTTCCAAACCCGCAATCCCGTGCATCGTGCGCACGAATACATTCAGAAGTGCGCGCTCGAGACCGTCGACGGGTTATTGCTGCATCCCCTGGTCGGAGAGACGAAGAGCGACGACATTCCCGCCGACGTGCGGATGCGCTGCTATCGGGCATTGCTCGACAACTACTATCCCGCCGATCGCGTGCTGCTGAGCACGCTGCCGGCCGCCATGCGCTACGCCGGACCGCGCGAGGCGATCTTTCACGCGATCATGCGCAAGAATCACGGCTGCACTCACTTCATCGTCGGACGCGATCATGCCGGCGTCGGAAGCTACTACGGAACCTACGATGCGCAGAAGCTCTTCGACGAGTTTTCTCCCGAAGAGCTCGGCATCACGCCGCTCAAATTCGAAAACAGTTTCTTTTGCCGGCGTTGTCAGGGGATGGCGTCGCGGAAGACCTGCAGCCACGACACGGCAAATCACGTGACGCTGAGCGGAACGCAAGTGCGCGAGATGCTGCGTGCGGGAGAGCTGCCGCCCCCGGAGTTCTCGCGGCCCGAGGTCGCCAAGATCCTCATCGAGGCGGCCCGCGAAACGGCGTCGGCTTAATTCGTGCGGCGCTGATGCAGCGCGAACCGGTTCCCGTCCGGATCGCGCGCGAAGCAGGTGACGCAGCCGGGAAACTCGAGCAGTTCGCCGACCTCGACGCCGCGGGCGGTGAGGCGGTCGCGCATCGCCTGCATGTCGTCGACTTCGAAGGCCGCGCCGGTGGAGCTTCCGGGTTCGAAGCCCAACGGCTCGCCGTTGCCGATGCCGAACGTCGCACCGCCCACGTCGAACTCGATCCAGTGATCGCCGAACGAGTCGCCGGGCCGCAGTCCGAGCGTTTCGCCGTAAAAAGCCCGCGCGCGCGGAACGTCCCGCACGGAGTAGGCAAAGAACGCAATCTCCTTGACCATCGGCAATCCTCCGCCCGGGCCGTTGCATGCGGAGGCGACGGAACCCTAGCGCCGAAAGGAGCACGCCTGCGTTCACGGCCTGCCAGGGAGGGCGCCAATGCTCGTGCTTAGCCGCAAGGCGAACCAATCGATCATGATCGGCAACGACGTTCGCATATTGGTCGTCGGGCTCGACCGCGATCAAGTCAAGCTCGGAATCGAAGCGCCGCGCCACGTGCCCGTGCACCGTTTCGAGGTATTCAGCGAGATCCACCAAAGCGACGGGTCCCCGCGGGAGCGGGTTTCGAACTCCGCGGGACCGACGGCGCGAGAGCCGATGGAGGCGGGTGCAGCGGCCGATGCTCGGCGCAATTGACGTGGCGCCGGTCCCGGCTCAGATGCCCTCTCCCCTGCGGGAGTTCAGGGTCGCACTCTGGAATGATGACCCAAGTCCCCGGGCCGAACCACCCATTCATGGTTCAGCACACTAGGTTCCTTCGTCATAACATCGAGGCCATAACGAAGCCATGCACATGAACTGGACTTACGCGCTGGTCGGGTTTATCGTGGGAACCTGCATGGCGTACAGCGGTGTCGGCGCCGGCGCGATCACCACTCCGCTCTTGATTTTTCTGGGCTTGGGGAGCAACACGGCGATCGGCTCGGACCTGCTCTTCGCTTTGGGAACGAAGATCGTCGCGATGCTGACGCACCTGCAGAAGCGCACGATACAGTTCTCCGTGCTCTGGCGCCTCTCCGTCGGCGGACTCCCCGGGGCGATCATCGGCGTTGTGATCAGCGCCTACATGAAGAAGCATCTGGACATCAACCAGCTCAACGAGATCCTGAAAATCGCCGTCGCCGTTGCTCTGCTGCTCTCCGCGACCGGCATCATCCTCAATCGCCGGCTCTCCTCCGACAGCGCGCAACGCACGAACCACGTGCCGACGGCGCAGCTAGCGCTCATCGGCTTCTTCGTCGGTCTCTGCGTGAGCATCACGTCGATCGGCGCCGGCTCGCTGACGCTGCCGCTGCTGCTGATTGCAGCGCCGACGGTCGCTCTGCGCCGGCTGGTTGGAACGGATCTCGCGTTCGCAGTCGTCGTTCTCGTGCCGTCGCTCATCGGGCACTGGAGAATCGGGGACGTCAATTCCGGAATTGCGCTATCGTTGCTGGTCGGTTCGGTTCCCGGCGTTTTCCTTGGGACTCATTTCGTGACGCGGTTGCCGGAGCGCTGGTTCCGCAGCGCGCTCGCCGGCGTCCTCGTCGTCGTCGCGCTGGTGCTCCTGCCGATCATCCCGCACGCGAAGGGCTAGGGTTCGCGCGCCCGCTGACGCGCGACCAGCTCGCCGGCTCGAAAAAGGCTCTCGAAGGTTCCCGCATCGCTCCACGGGCCCGTGAGGACGTCGTAGTAGAGGTCGCCGTCGCGAATGTAGCGGTTATGCACGTCGGCTATTTCCAACTCGCCCCGCTGAGACGGCTGCAGCCCGCTGACGAAATCGAAGACGCGCCGGTCGAACATGTAGACGCCCGTGACGGCGTACGTGCTCTTGGGATGCGCCGGCTTCTCCTCGATGGCGACGAGTCGCTCGCCGTCGAATACCGGTACGCCGAAGCGTCGTGGATCGGCGACTTCCTTGAGAAGAATTCGGGCGCCCGAAGGCTGCGCCTCGAACTTCGCAACGACGGGGCTCAGATCGTCCTGCAGGATGTTATCGCCGAGGATGACGACGATGCGATGATCGCCCGCGAAGTGCTCGCACAAGCGTAACGCATCGGCGATTCCCCGCTCGCCTTCCTGATAGGCGTAGTAGATCTGATCGAGCCCAAGCTCCGCACCGTTGCCGAGCAAGCGCAGGAAATCGCCGGCCGAATTCCCTCCGGTCACGAGCATGATCTCGCGGACGCCGGCGCGACGGAGGGTTTCGAGCGGGTAGTAAATCATCGGCCGGTCGTAGACCGGAAGCAGGTGCTTGTTCGTCACCTTGGTCAGCGGTCGGAGGCGCGACCCGAGTCCGCCGGCCAAAACGATGCCTTTCAAGGCGACGGGACCGGCGCTTTCAACGGGCGCCACCAGGCTTGGTTCTCGCGATACCACGTGATGGTTCGCAGCAAGCCCTCTTCAAATGGAACGCGCGGCTCCCAGCCCAGCGCGCGCAGCTTCGAGGAATCGGCGGCATAGCGCCGGTCGTGTCCGGGACGATCGGCGACGTGCTCGACGTGCGTTTCGATCGTGCCTCCGCAGTGCCGGAGCAGCTCGCGCGTCAACTCGAGATTCGTTCGCGGCGACCGGGCCGAGACGTTATAAACTTCGCCGGTCCGGCCGCCCTCGAGCACGCGAAGGATGGCGCGCGCGTGATCCTCGACGTAGAGCCAGTCGCGGATTTGCAAACCGTCGCCGTAAACGGGAACGGGCCGATCCTCGATCAGGTTCGTGACGAAGAGCGGCACGATTTTCTCGGGATATTGGTTCGGGCCGTAGGTGTTGCAGCCGCGCGTCACGAGCACCGGCGTGCCGTACGTGGCGTGGTAGGCGAGCACGAGCAGATCGGCCGCGGCTTTGCTGGCCGCATAGGGACTGCGCGGGCGCAAGGGATCGGATTCAAACGATTCTCCCTGCGCCACGTCCCCGTAAACCTCGTCGGTGGAGACTTGTAAGAAGCGGGGAATCGCGTGTTCGCGGCAGGCTTGCAAGAGGACGAGCGTCCCCAACGCATCGGTCCGCAAGAAGGCTTCCGGCTCGACGATCGAGCGATCGACGTGGCTCTCCGCGGCGAAGTTGACGATCGCGTCCACGCCGGCGGCAAGCGCCCCGCGCACCGCGCCGGGATCGCAAACGTCTCCTTTGACGAAACGGTAGCGCCCGCCGGCGGCGACGTCGGACAGGTTCGCCGGATTTCCGGCGTAGGTGACGGCGTCCAAGTTGGTTATTTCGAGGTGGGCGCGCTCGCGCAAGGCGAGTCGAATGAAGTGCGAGCCGATGAAGCCCAGTCCGCCCGTGACGAGCCAGCGCATGCTGCGCTCTACGAAGAGGATTCGGGGGTGACCTGCCCCGGCCGGCCGCTGCCGGCGCCCCGAGCGAAGCGGTGGCCCGCCTCGGCGCTTGCCTGCGAGGGTGCCCCTTGGAGGTCCATGAAGCGCATGTTATAATCGCGCGGCTGTCTACTACTTCACCGCGCACGGATGCGGGGTGGCGATGGCTCCACGACGCGACCACGAAGCCAGGGATGGGCCGTGGCCGGGAGCCAGAAAGGGTTGAACTCATGACCGTCGTTACCATGCGGGAGCTCTTGGAAGCGGGCGTCCATTTCGGCCATCAAACACGCCGGTGGAACCCCAAGATGAAGCCGTTCATCTTCCAGGAGCGCAACGGCATCTACATCATCGATCTGGCGCTCACGGTGCAGCGGCTGCGCGACACGTACGAAGTGGTCAAGCAGCTCGCGCGCGAGGGGCGCGTCATTCTCTTCGTCGGAACGAAGAAGCAGGCGCAGGACGTCGTTCGCGAGGAGGCGGACCGAGCCGGGACCTACTACGTCAACCAGCGCTGGCTCGGCGGAACGCTCACGAACTTCGCAACCATTCAAAAGCGCATCGCGCGTCTTCGAGAGCTCGAGAACATGAAGATGCAGGGCGACTTCGATCGGCTTCCCAAGAAAGAGGTCGCCAAGCTGCAAGACGAGATGAACCGCCTCGAACGCTTTCTCGGCGGAATCAAGGACATGCATCGCTTGCCCGACGCCATCTTCGTCGTCGATCCCAAGAAAGAGCGCATCGCGATCTTGGAAGCGCGTAAGCTCAAAATTCCAATCATCGCGGTGATCGACACCAACTGCGATCCCGACGAGATCGACTATCCGATTCCGGGCAACGACGACGCGATACGCGCGGTCAAGCTGATGGTCAGCAAGATCGCCGACGCGATCATCGAGGGGAAGACCGAGAGCGAGAGCGCGTACGACGAAAGCGCTTACGAGCCGTCGGGGAGCGAGTATGCCGAGGCTGCCGAGCCGGTGGCGGAGGCGGGGCCTTGATTTCCTATCAACCCACTGCCGAGGAGATCAAGGCGCTGCGCGGGGAGACCAGCGCGCCGATGCTGGACTGCCGCAAGGCGCTGCTCGACGCCGCGGGCGACGTCGAGCGTGCGAAAGCGCTGCTGCTCGAGCGCGGTGCGGCGCAGGCGGCCAAGAAAGCCGAGCGCACCGCCGACGAGGGCCTCGTCGGCAGTTACGTGCATGCCGGCGGCAAAATCGGCGTCTTGGTCGAAGTCAACAGCGAGACCGACTTCGTTGCGCGAAATCCGAAATTTGCCGAGCTGGCGCGCGACATCGCAATGCACGTGGCGGCGATGTCGCCGCAGTATCTGGATCGCGAGAGCGTGCCGCCGGACGTCGTTGCGCGGCTGCGCGACGAGTTCGCGGCCTCGGTCCCGGCGGGCAAACCGCCTGAAGTCGGCGAGCGCATCGTCGAAGGGAAGCTGGCGAAATGGTTCGAGGAGCATTGCCTGCTCGATCAGGCATTCGTCAAAGACGACTCGATGAGCGTCGGCGAGTTGATCTATCGCAGCGTGGGAGCGCTCGGCGAGAAGATTCGAGTGCGGCGCTTCACGCGATACGCGCTTGGTGAGTGAGCGCGCGACGCCCCGATTCCATCGGGTGCTCCTCAAGATTTCCGGCGAAGCCTTCGCGGGTGACCGCGGCGGCGTCGACGTGGTCACGACCGACGCGATGGCCCAGCAGATCGCCGAGGTGAGCCGGGCGGGCGTCTCCGTCGCGATCGTGGCCGGCGGAGGGAACATTTGGCGCGGCAAGGTCCACGAAGAGGCCGGCATGGAACGGGCGACCGCCGACTATATGGGCATGTTGGCAACGGTGATCAACGCGCTCGCCCTTCAAGATGCGCTCGAGCGAATCGGGGTTGCCTGTCGCGTTCAAACGGCGATCGCAATGCATCAGATCGCCGAGCCGTACATCCGGCGCCGGGCCATTCGGCATCTGGAGAAAGGGCGCGTCGTGATTTTCGCGGCGGGAACGGGCAATCCGTACTTTACGACGGACACGACCGCGGCGTTGCGCGCGGTCGAAGTGAATGCCGAGGCGATTCTCAAAGCCACGAAGGTCGACGGAATCTATAGCGCCGATCCGAAAAAGGATCCCAGCGCGACCCGCTTCGAGCGACTCGATTACATGGAAGTCTTGCAGTTGGGTCTGGAGGTGATGGATTCGACCTCGATGGCGCTCTGCATGGACAATGCGCTGCCGGTGATCGTCTTCGACATGACGGTTCCGGGCAATATTCGGCGCGTGATCTGGGGCGATCCGATCGGGACGTACGTTGGGCGGCGCGAAACGGCGCCGGTTGGGGGACGATGAGCATGTCCGATCAGTATTTCAAAGAGATCGAAGCGCGAATGCACAAGTGCGTCGAGGCGACGCGCGGCGAATTTGCGTCGATTCGCACGGGCCGGGCGGCGGCGGCGCTGCTGGACCGGCTGCTCGTCGAAGCATATGGACAAGAGGTTCCGCTCAAACAGGTAGCCGGCGTCTCGACGCCGGACTCGCGAACGCTCTTGATCACCGCATGGGATAAAGGAATCGTCGCGGCGATCCGCAAGGCAGTCGAGAAGAGCGACCTCGGCCTGACGCCGAACATCGACGGGAATGCGATTCGGCTGACGATTCCGCCGCTCAACGAAGAACGCCGCAAAGAGCTTGCCAAATTGGTCAAGAAGAAGGGCGAGGACGGCCGGGTCGCGGTTCGCAACGTCCGTCACCGGGCCCACGACGAACTCAAGGCGCAACTGAAGTCGCACGACATTACCGAGGACGACGGCCAACGAATGCAAGAGTCGTTGCAGCGGCTCACCGATTCGTACGTGAAAGAGATCGACGGACTCGTTGCGGCCAAAGAAAAAGAGATCATGGAAGTGTGAGCGAGGACGTGATGTTGGTTCCGGAGGTCGAGGCACGGCGCGCGCTGGGCGAACGCCCCATCCGTTTGCGCGTGCTCGCACCGTACGGCGCATGGACCGGTTGCGGGAGATTGCGGGTGCTTCGTTTGAAGATGAGCGGCGCAGAGATCGAGCTGGTCGCCGGATACGAGTCGTATCAGCGGTGAGCATGCTACTGGAGGCCGGGGCACGCCCGGCTTTCGACGCCGAGAGCGTGCCGGCGCACGTCGCGATCATCATGGACGGAAATCGTCGCTGGGCCAAGGAACGCGGGCTGCCGATCATCGAGGGGCACCGGCGCGGAATGGTCGCGCTTCGCCACGTCACGCGCGCGGCCAGCGACCTCGGGGTCGAAGCCCTGACCGTCTATGGGTTTTCGACCGAAAACTGGAACCGCGAGACGCGCGAGATCTCGCTGCTCTTCGAGCTGTGCGTCTACTTCGCGCGCAACGAGTTGGTCGAGCTCCAACGCAACAACGTCCGCGTGCGCGTCATCGGCGACTGGGAGTCGCTGCCGGCGCTGCCGCGCAGTGCGCTTGCCGAGCTGCAGGCGCAAACGGCCCGCAATAGCGGCCTCCTGCTGAACCTCGCGGTGAACTACAGCTCGCACGCCGAGCTCGAGCGGGCGGTTCGGGCGATTGCCCGCGACGTGGCTGCGGGCACGATCGATCCCGAAAGCGTCGACGAGGCGCTGATCGGACGGTACCTGTACACGGCTGATCTGCCGGAGCTCGACCTGTTGATTCGCCCAGGCGGGGAGAAGCGGCTCTCGAACTTCCTTCTGTACCAGGCCGCCTATGCCGAGCTCGTCATGACCGACGTCTATTGGCCTGATTTCTCGAAGGATGATTTCGTACGAGCGTTGATCGTTTTTCAGCAGCGGGAACGGCGCTTCGGCGGGACTTGATGGAGCGGCGCGTCGTCGTCGGCTTGATCGTCGCGGCGATCGGGCTCTTCTGCGTCGTCTTCCCCTGGGCATTCTTCCTGCTGGTCCTCGCGATCGGCCTGGCCAGCATCTACGAGTTCAACTACCTTTGCGCCATCAAGGGCCAGCCGCTCGAGTATCCCGTCGCCGTGCTGGGGGTTTGCACGTATATCGCGATGGCGGTTTTCGGCTTGCTGCACAAGTGGGAAGGGGTGCTCCTCGCGGCAATCGTGATCGTCGCGTTTGCGATCGGCATGTACGGCGAGGAGAAAGGCTACTTCGCGCGGACCGCTTACACGTTGCTCTCGGTGCTTTACATCGGAAAGCTGCTTACGTATTTCGTCTTCATCCGGCAGATCGCCGGCAACGGAATGTGGCTGACCTTCTACGTCATCGTGATCATCGCACTGACCGACACGTTCGGCATGCTGGTCGGCGCGAGCGTCGGGCGGCATCCGCTCACGCGGATCTCGCCGAACAAGACCGTCGAGGGTTCGGTCGGCGCGCTGGCGATCGTCACGATCGTTGCGACGCTCGCGACCCGGGTGCCGCAGTTGCACCTCGTCTGGTGGCAGGGCGCGTCGTTGGGTTTTGCCACCGGCGTGGCCGCGCAGGTCGGCGATCTCGTCGAATCGGCGTTCAAACGCGACGCCGGCGTCAAGGATGCCGGAGCGATGATTCAGGGGCACGGCGGCGTGCTCGACCGATTCGACTCATATCTGCTGGGCGGGGTCAGCTTCTACGCGACGCTTCATTTGCTGGGAATTCTGCAGGTTCAATGAGCGGACGCCCCTCGACGAGTGACGATGCGTAGACGAGTTGCGATCTTGGGATCGACCGGTTCGATTGGAACGCAGGCTCTCGACGTGATCGGCCGGCATCCCGATGAGTTCGAGGTCGTCGGTCTCGCCGCAGGGCGCAACGTCGAGCTCCTCGGGGAGCAAGCGCGCCGCTTCGCGGTGCGCACGACCAGCGCTGCAACCGATGGTCCGGCAGGCTTGCATCGCGTCGCGGCGCAGACCGGCGCCGACGTGGTGCTGGCCGCGACGGACGGTTCGGTTGCCTTCGAAGCGATATTCGCCGCGGTCGAGCGCGGCATCGACGTAGCCGTCGCAAACAAGGAGCTGATCGTCGCGGCGGGCGCGTTATTGGTGGAAGCGGGACGACGCAGCGGATCGCGTCTGCTTCCGGTCGACAGCGAGCACAGCGCGATCTTTCAATGTCTCTCGGGCGAGGAGCCGTCGAGCGTTGCGGCGATCGTGCTCACGGCTTCGGGCGGACCTTTCCGGCGCATGCCGCGCGAAGCAATGGAGCGAGCGGATCTGGCCCAGGCGCTCGCTCATCCGACCTGGCGGATGGGAACGAAGAATACGATCGATTCGGCGACCATGATGAACAAGGGGCTCGAAGTGATCGAAGCAAGCCGCCTCTTCGGCATCGGGGGAGAGCGCATTCACATCGTCGTGCACCCGCAGTCGGTCGTCCATGGTTTCGTGGTCTTCAGCGACGGCAGCGTGAAGTCGCAGCTTGGCGCGCCCGACATGCGCGTTCCCATCGGCTATGCCCTGGCGTACCCCAAGCGGCTGCGCTCGCCCGGGGACTCGGCGCGCGCGAGCTCCCCGGCGTTTTCGCAAGCCGGCGTGCTGAAGCTGCTCGGGGCGAAGGACGGTCAGGAATCGTTGAGTTACGACTTCGAGCCGCCCGACCCGGCGCGCTTTCCCTGCATCGCCCTTGCCTACGAGGCACTCGCCGCGGGCGGAACGCAACCCGCCGTCCTCTCGGCCGCAAACGAAGTTGCGGTCGGAGCCTTTGTCGAAGGAAAGATATCGTTTGGGCGGATTCCGGACGTGATCGAAGGGACCATGACTCGGATGAGCCCGGGCGAATCGACTCTCGCGGGGGTGCGAAGAGCCGACGAAAAGGCGCGCAAGACCGCCGGAGAGATCGTCAAGTCGATGGAAAGGCGCACTGGTTGATTCTGTTAGGCGTCATTACGTTCATCGGATTCGAGAAGGTCGTCGATTTTCTCGTGATGCTCTCCGTTCTGATCGTGTTGCACGAGCTCGGTCACTTCGCGCTGGCGCGTTTCAACGGCGTGCGCGTCAATGAGTTCGCGGTCGGGTTCGGTCCGAAGCTTTTGACGTGGACGAGCGCGCGCAGCGGGACGGTGTACTCGCTGCGGGCCCTGCCGATCGGCGGCTTCTGCGCGATGGAGGGCGAGGACAACCGCGTTTCGGAGGCGCAGCAGCAGCGCGAGTTTCTTGCCGAGCGGCAGGTCGCACAGAATAACTTTCAAGCGAAATCGCCCTGGCGCCGTCTCGCGATCGTGATCGCGGGCCCAATTTCGAACTTCGTTCTGTGCTACGTCATCTTATTGGTCGGGGCGCTCGCGTTCGGAGTGGCAAGCGACAGGGCGCAGCCGGTCGTGGGCGAGGTTCTCCCGGGCGCGCCCGCCGAAATCGCCGGGATGCGGGCGGGAGATCGCATCGTCGAAATCGACGGCATAATGCAGCCGTCGGGGAAGGTCGTCGTCGACACCATCCATGGCCGGCTCGGCCAAAGAATCGATCTGGCGTACGAGCGCAACGGGCTGACGACGAAGATCCACGTTACGCCGCGGCCATGCCCGCCGCAGGTGGGCCGAAAGCTGGGCTGCATCGGATTTTCGCCCGTATCGGCGTACCGGCGCGTCGGCATCGGCGTCGCAGTTCGCCAGAGCGGGCAGCAGTTCGTGACGATTGCCGACCAAACGTTCGGCGGTCTGGCGCTGCTCGTGACCCAGTTCGCGAAGTACGCTCCCGACATCGCCGGGCCGATCGGCATCGGTCAGGTCGCGACGACCGTACAGGATTGGGGCTGGGGACCGTACTTTTGGCTCGCGGCGACGATCTCGTTTGCGCTGGGTCTCTTCAATCTTCTTCCGATTCCGGCCCTCGACGGCGGCCGGGCGGCATTCATCCTCGCCGAGCTGATTCGCGGACGCCCGGTCGATCCGGAGAAAGAGGCGATGGTTCACGTCGCCGGTTTCGCGGCACTGATGGCGTTGATCATGTTGGTGGCCTTTCACGACATCGCGCGAATCGTCACCGGACAAGGCGTGATGTGAGGCAACGATGCTGAGAGTACGGCGCAAGAGCAAGCCGATTTTTTTACAGAACAAGACCGGAAAATCGGACGCCAAAAGCGTTTGGATCGGCGGCGATCATCCGGTCGTGGTGCAGTCGATGACGACGACCGACACCGCCGACGCCGATGCGACGCTGGCGCAGATTTACGGCTTGGCGATGGAAGGCTGCGAAGTCGTGCGCGTCACGGTCAAGGATCCGCCGGATGCGGCCGGCTTGCCCGCGATCGTCTTTCGCTCGCCGGTGCCGATCGTGGCGGACATCCACTTCGACCACAAGATGGCGCTGGCGGCGATCGAAGCCGGCGTCGCCAAGCTCCGGCTAAATCCCGGAAACATTCGCGATCCCAAGAAGGTCGCCGAGGTCGTGGACGCGGCCAAAGCGCGCGCCATTCCGATTCGCGTCGGGGTGAACATGGGCTCGCTCGCGGCCGATTTGGAAAAATCACTCGGTCATACTGCGGAGGCGATGGTGCTCTCCGCCCTTCGCCACGTCGAGATCCTCGAAGAACACGGGCATACGGACATCGCGATTTCGCTCAAGGCGCACGACGTCGCCACGACGGTCGCCGCATACCGCCTGATGGACGCGCGGCTGCGCGCGCGCGGGACGCCGTACCCGCTGCACCTCGGGATTACCGAAGCGGGCCTGCTCCGCGACGGA
>JASHOM010000028.1 GCA_030041115.1 Vulcanimicrobiota bacterium
GGACGGCAGCCGAGGCGCGGCGGTGCTTGGGACCGCCGTCTGGGGCGCGCGAGTCCGGACGGCGCCCGGCGACTGGTGCGGGGCCGCCGTTCGTGCAGCGTGACCGCACGCGCCCAGGGCGAGCAAAAGAGCCGCGATCCAAAGGGCCGGACGGGATTGGCGCATCCCGGCTTGGTTCTGCCCCGGCCGCGTTGAAAACCCTTTGCGCTTGAGAGCACAGAGTAGCGCGTGAGCGATTCCGCGCGCCCAACGATCAGCATTGTCGTCCCGCTGTATAACGAGAGGGCGAACGTTGCGCCGTTGCTCGATCGCATCGGCGGCGTGGCCGAGCGCCTGCGCGAGAGCTACGATTTCGAGACGGTCTTGGTCAACGACGGCAGCACCGACGGCACGGAAACCGCAGTGCGCGCTGAGATGACGAACCGGCCGGCAATCGTTCTCGTGAATCTCTCGCGTAACTTCGGTCACCAACTCGCTGCGACGGCGGGCTTGGACATCGCCGGCGGCGTCGCGGTGGTGCTCATGGACGGCGACTTACAAGATCCGCCGGAGCTCATCGAAGCATTTCTCGCCAAGTGGCGGGCGGGTTACGACGTCGTCTACGCGGTTCGGCGGGCGCGTCCGGGCGAAAGCCGGTTCAAGCTTTTTACCGCGCGCGTGTTTTACCGGATCATCAAACGGCTGACGCGCATCGCGATTCCGGTCGACGCCGGCGATTTCCGGTTGATGAGCCGGCGCGTCGTCGAGGCGCTGCGCCGGTCGCCCGAACGCAACCGGTTTCTTCGCGGCATGGTCAGTTGGGTCGGATTCAACCAAACCGCCATCGCGTACGACCGCGACGTGCGGCACTCCGGAACGACGAAATATCCGCTCGGAAAGATGGTGCGGTTTGCGATGGACGGCATCGCGTCGTTCTCCGACATTCCATTGCGGTTTGCCTCGTATTTCGGCTTCGCGGTGAGCGCCGTCGCGTTCGTTTACGCACTGGTCGTGATCGCGTTCAAGCTCTTCAGCCTCAAGCCGCCGGCGTACACGCCCGGTTGGGCCTCGACGATCGTCGCGGTGCTCTTCCTGGGAGGCGTGCAGCTAATGAGCTTGGGCATCCTCGGCGAATACTTGGGCCGAGTCTACGACGAGGTCAAAGGTCGGCCGCTCTATCTGATCAGCGACATCGAGCGCTCTTGACGTATCGCCCCGTCGTCGATCGCTTCGCGGTCGTACCGCCGCTCGATCCGCCGTCGGCGGTACTTTTCGTCGCGGTCTTCGCGGCCGCGGCGCTATTGACGGCGCGGCGTCCGTCGTACGGCATGGCGGCGCTGCTCGTCTCCACGCCGATTGCCTTCGCGCACGACGTGCTCGGCACGACGGTCACCCTCGAAAAGGCGGTTCTCCTCGGCGTGCTGCTCGGGCTCTCGAGCTACGGCGGTTGCCTGCAGCTCTTGCGCGAGCGACCGGCGCCGCTGCTGCTCGGCGCCTTCGCGCTTCTGGGGGTCGCCAGCGCGTTGACGGCCGTCGACGCGGTCCACGCTGCGGCCGTCGCTCGCGAAACGCTCAAGGTCCTCGAGTACGCGGCTTTCTTCGTTGCGGCGTTCCTTTGTTACGCGCTCGACCGCAACGATGCCTTACTCGTCGGCGCCCTCGCCGCGGCGGCGATCGTCGTCTCGCTCTCGGCGCTCGCGCAAGAGATCACCGGCGCGCCGTCGGGCCTGTACGTCGGAGCGGCGATCGTTCCGCGCATTGCGGGAATCCTCGAGGGACCGAATCAGCTCGCCGGCTACTGCGAGATCGCGGCGGCCGCACTGGGCGCGTGGGCGCTCGCGCGGCGTAGTGCGCTGCTCGATACCGCGCTTGCGCTGACCGTCGCGACCGCGGTCCTCACCTTCTCGCGCGCGGGTTGGGTCGGGTTGGCGATCGTCGCGGCGATCCTCGCCGTCAGCGGCGGGGAACGGACGGCGCGCGCGCTGCGGGGGGCGATCGCGGGACTCGTCGCGGGTTTCGCCGGCGCGGTCGCGTGGGCGATCTACGCCCGCACGCCGGGCGTCCTGCGAGCTTCGCTCGAAGCCAGTTCCTACGCCGGGGGCGTCGGAAATCGGCGCGAACTGTGGGAGGCGGCTTGGCGCATGTGGCATGCGAAGCCGCTCCTAGGCGTCGGAGCGGGGAACTTCGAGCTGCTTCTGCCCGCCTACGGCGTTTTCGGCGTGCGAACGCACGCGAACAGCTTGTATCTGCAATCGCTGGCGGAGGGTGGCATTCTGCTCTTCGCGGCGACCCTGGCTGTGGTCGTCGCGGTGCTGGCAAGTTTGGCCGGATCGCGCCCGTTCGACCGCTTGCGCAAGGCGTCCCCGTGGGTCGTCGGCGCGTTCGCCGCGACGCTGGCACTCGCGCTCCACCAAACCGTCGACTTTCTCGTCTTCTATCCAAAGGTCGGCGAAGCGTGGTGGCTGCTCGTCGGCATTGCTGCGGCGGCGCTCGCCTCGGCGTGACCGCCGGCGCGGCGGCGCAGCCGCTCCTCGTCGTTACCGCCTGGGGCACGCGCGGCGCCGAGTTATTCGTGCTCTTCGCCCTCGCGATCGGCGCGGCCGGCGTCGCGTACCGGCTCGTGCTTGCGAGCTCGGCTCGTCTTTCAGCGGTGCGCTTGACCGCCATCTCGACCGCGACGCTTGCAGTCGCCTGGTGCGTGCCATTTCTCTTCTCGAGCGACGTCTACGCGTATGGCGCGTACGGCGAGCTCGCGCGACTCGGTCTCGACCCGTACGCGCGCGTCGCGACGTTCGGCAACGATGCGTTGCTTGCGGATGCGGCGTGGCAGTGGGGCGGCTCATTTCCGATCTGCGTCTACGGACGAGGCTTCGTCGAGCTGGCGCGGGTCGTCGTCAGCGCGCTCGCACCGCTGGGAACGCTCGCCCAGCTCCAAGGAATGCGCGCGCTCGCGTCCTCGGCGTTCGTCCTCTGCGTTCCGCTGGCATACCTCGCATTCGGCGGCGATCGAGCCGCGCGTCTTCGCGCGGCAGCAACGATCGGCCTCAACCCGGTCGCGATCTGGTGCGCCGCCGAGGGACACAACGATGCGATCGCGTTGGCGGTCGTCCTTGCGGGATTCGCGTTGCTGCGCCGGCGTGCGCCTACTGCCGGCGCCGCGATCGTGGCGCTCTCGGCGCTGGTCAAGCTCCCCGGAGCCGCGGCCGCGCTCGCGCTCGCATTCGTCGATCGGGCCGCCCGCGCGGGCGCTTCGGCCGGAATCGTTCTCGCGGCGGCGCTTTCGGTTCCGCTCATCACCGGCGCGGTGACGCAGCTCGCGCCGCACGCGCGTTACGCGCCGCAGGCTTCCGTACAGGCGATCCTCGCGCCGCTGGGCGCAACGGCGGCGCTGCTCGCGGCGGCAGCGATCGCCGCCGCGCTTGCGGCTCGCGGCATCGGCCTCTTGCGCGCGCGACGCGACGAAGGCTGGATCTGGTTGGGACTCGCGGCGTGGGCGCTGGTGCCGAATCCCTATCCGTGGTACGGCCTTTGGCTGCTCGCGCTCGCCGCTTTGGCGCCCCGCACTCGCGCTGCGGCGACCGCCATCTTGCTATCCTTTACTTCGATACTGCGGTACATTCCGGATGCGGTGGCAACTCCAAGTGCATTCGGCTCGGTCGCGCTGGGCATCGTCGCGACGCTTCCGTTTCTCGCCCTGGTATGATCGGCGGCTCCCATGACCGTTGAGATGCTCGATACGGCGGACTCCCGCGGACGCGCCGGCGAGTTGCTCGCCCTCTTCGCGCAGCAGAGCCGCTCGTGGCGAGCGGCGGCCGAAGCGCTGGAGAGGTTAGGTCGCATTCGCGGGCCCAAGCCCGGCATCTACGCGCTGCACGAGACGATTGCGGCCGCCCGCCCCGCGCTGCTCGCAGCGCTGCACCGCATGGCGAACGGCACCCTGTTGGTCATCACGCCGACTCCCGACGCCGCCGAGCGCGCGTTCGCCGATCTTCTCTATTACCTCGAGAGAAACAGCGCTGCCGTGGCGCTGCTTCGCTCGCGCGACGAAACGATCGGCGCGATCGAGACTCCGTCGGAGCACAGCGCGCGCATGACGCTTCTTGCCGACCTCGTCGACGGGACTCCCCGCATCGTCTTGGCTCCGATCGCGGCCGCGCGTCAGCACGTAACGGCGCGCTCGCGCTTCGCACAGTCGCGCTTTTCGCTCCGCGCGGGCGAGGAGACGGACTTCGAAGCGCTGCAACGGCGCCTCTTCGCGTTGGGTTACGCTCGCCGGGACGTCGTCAGCGCCGTCGGCGAGTACGCGGTGCGTGGCGGCATCCTCGACGTCTTTGCCGCGACGGCCGACGCTCCGGTGCGCATCGAGTTCTTCGGCGACCGCATCGAGTCGATGCGCGCATTCGCGATCGAATCGCAGCGCAGCAGTACGTCCGTCGAAACGCTCGATGTCGCGCTTTGGAGCGACGACGAGGAGCGCACTGCGACGATCTTCGATTACCTGCCCGGCCCGGCGACCGTCGTTCTCGAGGAGCCCGCGACGATCGCCGCGGTTGCGCAGGCGCTCGACGAAGAACGCGCGCGCGAGCGGCACACTCTGCTCGCCCACGAACGAGGCGACGACGCGCTGCTCGACGACTCAGCGGTGCCGCCCGTTTCGCTGCACGATCTCGGAAGCCGGTTGACGCACCACGCGACGTTGACGCTGCCCGGCGCAATCGAAGCCGCGACGTCGCTCGAGTGGCTCCCTCCGGTCCTCGACTCGTTTGCGTTGGAATGCCGTCCGGTCGAGCACTTCAACCGGCAACTGTCGCTCTTCTCCGCGGCAATGCGCGAATGGAGCGCGCAGGGCGAATCCGTGCACATCGTCAGCGCGGCGGTCTCGCGCACCGTCGACTTACTGCGGGCGGCGGGAGTCGATCCGGAGCATCGCGGCCGCGGAAACGTCGTGGTGGACCACGGATCGATCGAAGCGGGCTTTGCGATTCCCGCGCTTCGAGTGCGCGTCCTCGGCGACCGCGAAATCTTCGGAGCCCCGCCCAAACGGGTCAAGATCCGGGCGGTCAAAGAGGGCGTTCCCGTCACCCTCGCCGACCTGCGCGTCGGAGATTACGTCGTTCACGCGGTGCACGGCATCGCGCAATATCTCGGCCTGCGCGCCGAAACCGTCCTCGGAGCGACGCAAGATTATCTCGATCTGCGCTATGCCGGAAGCGACCGGATGCTGGTGCCGGTCACTCAGATGCACCAGGTCGCGAAGTACTCGGCGGCCGACGGGCAGACGCCGCGCTTATCGAAGATGGGCGGCGCCGATTGGGCCCGCACCAAATCGCGGGTTTCCGAAGCGCTGGGCAAGGTCGCCGACCAGCTCGTCGCGATCTACGCGGAGCGCGAGGTGTCGCGCGGCTTCGCGTTCGGTCCCGACACAACGTGGCAAACGGAGATGGAAGAGGCGTTCCCGTACGAGCCGACGGCGGATCAGCAAAAGGCCATCGAGGCGACCAAAGCCGACATGGAAGCGGCGCGGCCCATGGATCGTCTGATCTGCGGCGACGTCGGCTACGGCAAGACGGAGGTCGCGATGCGCGCCGCATTCAAAGCGATCGCCGACAAGAAGCAAGTCGCGGTGCTCGTTCCAACGACGCTGCTCTCCGACCAGCACTTCCGCACCTTCAGCGCTCGCTTCGGTGCGTTTCCCATTCGCATCGAAGAGCTCTCGCGGTTCACCCCGAAACCCGATCAAAAGCGAATTCTGCGGGACCTCGCCGAGGGCAAAGTCGACGTCGTGATCGGCACGCACCGTCTTTTGCAAAAAGACGTGGCTTTTGCCGATCTCGGCTTGATCGTCATCGACGAGGAACAGCGTTTCGGAGTCATGCACAAAGAACGGCTCAAAGAGTACCGCGCCGGCGTCGACGTCTTGACCCTCTCGGCGACGCCGATTCCGCGAACGCTCCATATGTCGCTCATGGGCGTTCGCGATCTTTCTTTGATTCAGACCGCGCCGAAGAATCGCATGTCGATCAAAACGCTGGTCGTTCCGGCTAGCGACGCCGCAGTCCAGCGAGCGGTCGCGGCGGAGCTCGATCGCGGCGGGCAGGTTTACTACTTACACAATCGCATCGAGTCGATCTACGCGGTCCACAGGGCGCTCGAGCAGCTCGTTCCGCGGGCGCGCATCGCCGTCGGGCACGGCCGGATGAGCGAGGTCGAGATCGAGCCGATCATGCAGCGCTTCATCAACGGCGAGCTCGACGTGCTCGTTGCGACGACGATCATCGAAAACGGCATCGACATCCCCAACGTGAACACCATGATCGTAAACGACGCCGATCGCTTCGGCCTGGCGCAGCTCTATCAGTTGCGGGGGCGGGTCGGGCGCTCGAATCACCAAGCATACTGTTACCTGTTGTACCAAGGGCACAAAGCGCTTACCGAAGAGGCCAAGGCGAGGCTCGAGGCGATCCGCGAGTTCGCGCACCTCGGCTCCGGCGCGCAGATCGCGATGCGCGATCTCGAGATTCGCGGCGCGGGCAACCTGCTCGGCTCGGCGCAGTCCGGCTTCATCGCCTCGGTCGGCTTCGACGCGTATTGCGAGCTGCTCGCCGAGGCAATTGCGGCGCGGCGCGGCGCTCCCGGCCGGCTGGAGGAACGGGCCGAGGCGGTGCTCGACGTCAAGATCGACGCTTTCATTCCCGACGACTACATCGCGCAGGTCTCGCAGAAGATCGCGGTTTACCAGGAACTCGCCAAGGCCCGGACCGAGACGGAAATAGACGAGGCGGCCGCCGGGGTGCGCGATCGCTTCGGCCCCTTCCCCCAGCCGCTGGCGAATCTCATCGAGCTCACCAAGCTGCGAGCAATCGCCCTGCGCAAGCACGTGACGCGCGTCGTCGTCGACGAGCGGCGCCTTACGCTCGGCGTCGGCTCGGGTTTCCAGCTCGACCCGGCGGCGGTCGGGAAGCTCCAATCGCTGACCAAAAACCGCTTCAGGTTCGCCGAGGGGCGGATCCTCGTCGATCTCCCCGCGGCCGGCGCGTGGATGCCCCTCTTGAGAAAGCTGCTCGAAGCGATGTAGGGAGGAGGCCTCCCATCCTGCGCGCGAAGCAGGTCGCCCTGACGCGGGGCCACGGGCCCCGCTTCGTACGCACTCCAATACTTCCTAGACGGAGCAATGATGTCGAAAGCCCTACGCATCACCGTGGGCCTCGCCGGCCTGTTTCTGGGCACGTCCCTCGCGGCGTGCTCCGGCGGCGCGGTCGCGACGGTGAACGGCCAACCGATAAGCCGGTCAACCTTCAATACTCGTCTCGAGGGCAGCCCGATGGGGCGCACCGTTCTGCAACAGCTCGTGCAGGAGACGCTGATCGATGAGTACGCCAAGAGCAATAAGATCGACGTCACCGACGCCGAGATCGACGCGCGCGAGAACGAGATCAAAGCGAACTTTCCCGCGGGTTCGTGGGACGAGATGCTCAAGGCGCGCGGCCTGACGGAGTCCGACGTACGCGCCGCGCTACGCGAGCAGCTCATTCTCGACAAGGCGTTAGAGACCAAAGTGACGGTCACGCCGGCGCAAATCAATGACTATTTCGCGAAGAACCACGCGACGTTCGACAAGCCCGAGCAAGTAACGGCGCGGCACATTCTCGTGCCGAACCTGGCGCTCGCGAATCAGATCGAGACTGACTTGAAGGGCGGCCAGAACTTCGGAGATTTGGCAAAGAAGTATTCGACCGATCCGGGCAGCAAGGATAAGGGCGGCGATCTCGGCACCTTCCGCCGAGGACAGATGGTCCCCGCGTTCGACAAGTATGCCTTCTCGGCTCCGATCGGCCAAATCAGCCCGCCGATCAAGTCCCCCTTCGGCTATCACATCATCGAAGTCGAATCGCGCACGCCCGGTCAGAAAGCAACGGTGGCCAGCGCGACGCCGCAAATCCAGGATACGTTGCGTCAACAAGCCGAGGCGCCGTTGATTCAGCCCTTCCTGCAAGAGCTTCAAGAGAAGGCCACGATCGTCGTGAACGACCCGCAGTTCGCCGGTCTCTTCGCGACGCCGCCGCCGCCGCCGAGCGCTCCGCCGACCGTCGCCCCCAGCAGCGCGGCTGCGAGTCCGCCGGCCTCACCGGCACCGGCAAAAACCTAGGCGGGCCGCGGCCCGCCGGCACGGGGCAACGCGAAAAGCTCCCCGAAAGTGCCAGCGTGCTCGTTCGCATCACGGGTCTGGGCCCGGGTGATCCCAGACTCCTGACCATCGGCAGCCTCGATGCGCTGCGCGCGACCGCGAGAACGGTCGCTTTGCTCGCGCCGCCGGATTTGACGGCCTTTCTCGCTCGCAACGGCGTTGAGGTCGAGCGCGGAATGGTCGACGACGCGGCGTTGCTCGTGCGCGGCAGCGGCGATGAAATCGCGCGCTTCATAGCGCGACTCGATGCGGGGTCGGACGAAACCCTCGGCTTGGGCGTGCTCGGGAATCCGCTCTCGGATTTTCCCGGCTTGCCGACGCTGCTGCGCGAGCTCGAAAATAGCCGCATCGCCGCGGAGATCGTGCCGGGGGTACCGCGCGCAACGCTGTCGGCGGCGATCACGATGCCGCTCGTTCCGCTCCCGCCGCAATCGGCGCACTACTCCTGGGAAGACTTGGTCGAGATCATGGCTCGCCTGCGAATGGGCTGCCCATGGGATCGCGAGCAGACGCATCGCACGCTCGTCCCCTATCTCATCGAAGAGACGTACGAAGTCGTCGAAGCGATCGAGATTCCCCGGCTCGACGGGCTCTGCGAGGAGCTGGGCGATCTGTTGCTTCAGGTCGTTTTTCACGCTCAGCTCGCGACCGAAGTAGGAAAGTTCAGCATCGCCGACGTCGTCGACACTCTCTCGAACAAAATGGTGCACCGCCATCCGCACGTCTTCGGCGACGCAATAATCGAAGACGTCGACGCACAGTGGCGCAGTTGGGAACGATTGAAAGCCCTGGAAAAGACGGGACGCGAGCGTCGGACCAGGCTCGATGGGATTCCCAAGCATCTCGGAGCGCTCCAGCGGGGGCAGCGCATGCAGGAAAAGGCGGCGCGCGTCGGCTTCGACTGGCCCGACGTGTACGGCGTGCTCGACAAAATCGACGAAGAGCTGCGCGAGCTGGCCGAAGCCCGGCGCAGCGGTCCGGACGATCCCAGCGTCCGCGAGGAGTTGGGCGACGTCCTTTTTACGCTCGTGAATCTCGCGCGAACGCTGGGCGTGGACGCCGAAACCGCGATGCGCCAAGCAAACGAAAAGTTCTACCGCCGCTTTGCCTTCATGGAAGCGCGCGTTGCGGAGAACGGTAAAAGTCTGTCCGATCTCGATACCGGCGAGCTCGAGGAGCTGTGGCAGCTAGCGAAGGCTTGACCGCGCTCTTGCGCGTGCGGATGAGCGCGCAGGACGGACACTACGGGGGCGGACTCGTCGACGGAGCGCGCATCCTAGCGCTCTTCGGCGACGTCGCGACCGAGCTGCTCGTTCGGATCGACGGGGACGAAGGACTCTTTGCCGCGTACGAAGAGATTCGATTTCTCGCGCCGACCTATGCGGGCGACTACATCGAAGCGCAGGGTCGCGTCGTTCGCGTCGGAAGAACCTCGCGCCGCATCGAGTTCGAGGCGCGCAAGGTCATCGCGGCGCGTCCCGAAATCGGCGAGAGCGCCGCCGACGCGCTCGACCCGCCGGTTATCGTTTGCCGAGCCGTGGGGACCTGCGTCACCTCCAAAGAGAAACAGCGCAAGGCTTCGGGCTAATGTTTGGTTGACGAGAAGTGCGCGCGCATGAAGGCGCGGCAGTGCGCCGCTTCGACCTGCGCGGCGTGCGAATGGATGCGCGCGAAGAGGCGCGAGATGAGATATTCGCGCGGGGGAATCCATGGATCGAGTGGGTACTTGCGGGTCCAATCCTCGATCGCCGCCTGGGTGTTGATCAGTCCTTGGTAGGAGGTGCCGCGGCGCTGGGCGTCGCGAATGCGATTGGTAATCTCGAGCGGGCTCATGCCCACACGGCCGAAGTATTCGTCGGCCGGGGCAAGCTTCGAGCGCGGCGCGGCGCCCGCCGGGCAGCAGAACGCCGGTCCGCAGAGCAGAATCGCGACGACCCCTACCAAGCCTACGCGCAACGAACCGTTGGGCGCCCGTTACTGGCCCGCGAGGGCCTGGCGCTCTCTTAATTATATCGTCCGAGAGCACGGTTGCAAGAGCGGAAGTGGCCCGGCTGCTTGACGGTGAACGGGGGCCGTCCATGCCGCTCGGAGCGCGCGTTCTTCGACTCGCGCCCGTCTACGCGCTGTTCCTCGCACTGGCCGTCGCCCTGTGCGCGATCGCCCATTGGCGTTACGCCGTCTTCCGCAACGGCGTCGATCTGGGCATCTTTACCCAAGTCGTTGCCGGACTGGGCCATGGATTTTCCAGCACCGCCGAGGCGGGCGTCGATCATCTGCTCGTGCACTGGTCGCCGATCCTCGTCACCGCTTGGCCGTTCGTGCACGCCTTCGGACCGATTGGGCTGGAGTATTTTCAAGTGATCCTCGTGGCGGCGGTCGTCTTTCCGCTCTGGGGTTTGGCACGAGCCGGGTTGAGTCCGGTCGCCGCGTTCGCGCTGGTCTGCGTCGCCGCAATCTATCCTATTCTCTGGGCGAACGGCGTCGGCGACTTTCACGAGATGGCCTTTGTGCCGTTGCTCTCGGCTACGCTCGTTTACGCGCTGGATCGGCGCCGCTGGACGGCGAGCATCGTCGCCGCGCTCCTGTTGGCGTGCACCAAGGAGGATCAGTTCGTCATTCTGGCGGCAAACGGTCTGCTCTTCGCGGCAACGGCGCGCGGGGACGTTCGAGCCAAGCGCGTGGGATTGATCGTCGCCGGCCTGGCGGTCGTCATCGCCGCGGCCTACTTCGGGTTCGTGCGTCCCCTGCTCAACCCGCACGTTCCGTATGCATCGCTACGATTCTTCGATTGGACCGGGAGCGGCGCTCAAAACATCGGAGCGACGCTCTTCGCGCGCGCGCAGTACCTGCTGATGGTTCTGGCCCCGCTCGCCTTTCTTCCGTGCATCTCGCGGTACGGTCTCTTCTTGCTTCCGGGCGTGGTCGAAATATTCGCCGCTCGCCAACCGGTTGCGTTGGTCCCCGGCGCGCATTACAGTGCGTTGCTGACGGGGTACGCGCTGGCGGGATTCGTCGACGGCGCGGCTCGTTTGAACGCGCACCGGCCCCGTCTTGCGAAGGGACTCACGGCGGCGGCTGCGGCGGCGGCGATTTGGGTGGCGATCTTCGCAAGCCCGATGGAGTATTGGTATTACCTTTACCGGCTCCCAAGCGCGCATGACGCGCTGCTGGATGCGACGTTGCGGCGACTGCCGCAGGCCGCGGACGTCGGATCCGAAGACGAGATCTTCGCGCACCTCGGCCTCGATCCAAATGCATCCATCGACATGCGCGGGCAGCGGTGGTTCGTTTACGATCGAACCCACTACTCGGGACGCTGGCGCGAGGTCGACGCGCGCGCCGTGCGACGCGCGCTCGCCCGGCGCGCCTACGTCGTCAGGAGCGACCGCGACGGAATCGTCGTGCTCGAGCGATCGCCGCAGTGACGGGTTGCTAGGAGCCGGTAGGGCTCCTAGATCAAGCGCTCGTGCGTCTTACGCTTCCAAACGAACTCGTAGTAGCAGAACTGCAACGCGAGCCCGGTGCAATAGGCGATCGGGTAACCGAGCCAGACGCCATCGAGGCCGAAGCGCTGCATCAGCAGGTACGCGGCCGGTACTTCGATGCCCCAGATCGCGAAGATTCCGATGATCGTCGGCCATAGGACCGTTCCGCTGCCGCGCATGACGCCGCTCAAAACCGCCGAGTTGCCGAAGATCGCGTAGCTCCACAAGGTGATCATCAGCAGCTCGTGGGCGATGCGCAGCGTGCGCGGATCGGTAATGAACCAGCCCAAGATGTCCAGCGCGAAGACGTAGCACAACCCGATGATAATTGCACCGATGAAGTAGTTCAGGCCGACAGCCGAACGAATCACGCTGCCGAGCTTGTCCTCCCGCCGCGCGCCGATGCACTGCGCGCCGAAGATCGACGCCGAGATGCCGATGGAAATCGCCGGAAACTGAACGTAGCCGACAACCTGGTTGACGGCACCGTACGCGGCGGTCGCGCTCGATCCGAACCGGTTCACGAACGAGATCACCGCAAGCTCCGCCAGCGAAACCATCATCACTTGCAGGCCGGTTGGGACGCCGATGCGCACGACGCTTCGTAGAATCGACCAATCGATGCGCATGTCGGCCAGCGTTTCGCGGTCGAACTTCAGGAGATGGTTGCGCCGGGCAAGGTAGTAAACCAGCCACGCCAAGGCCGCCGAGTTGGCGATCAGCCCCGCGACGGCGGCGCTGACCACGCCCAGCTTGGGCAATCCGAAGACCCCGACGATGAAGAGCGGCGTTATCGCGATCGCCAGCACCGCGGAGACGATCAGCGCGTAGAAAGGCGTCGTCGAGTCGCCCGTTCCCCGCAGGATGGTCGCATAAACGAAATAGACGAAGAAGACCGGCATCGTCAAAAAAAGCACGCGCGCGTAGGCATCGGATTGCGCGATGATGTCGCGCGGCGTCGCGAGCCAACCCAGTACCGTGCTCGAGCCGAAGGCACCGACGACGGCAACGATGACGCCGAGGTAGAGCGCCGCGCCGAGCACCGTACCGGTGATCTTCTTCACTTTGTGGTGATCGCGCGCGCCGAATGCCTGCCCGATCAAAACGCTGCTTCCGCTGGAGACTCCGAAGACGAACGAAAAGAGTAAAAAGACCAACGGAAAAACCGCCGAGATCGCGCCAAGGGCTTCAGTCGAAATCAGGCGTCCGATCCAAATGCTGGCCATCGTCTGCGAGGCCGATTGCAAAACGTTGCTGAGCATCAACGGCACTAGAAAGACGAGGAGGATCTGCCACATCGGCTTCCCCTCCTCGAAGACGTTGACTCCGTGCCGCCGCGGCGTCGCGCGGGCCTCGGCTTGGGCCACCTTCTACTCCTCGGCTAGCAGTTGGTAAATCTCTTTGCGCGCTTGGTCCAGTAACTCGTGCGCTCGCTCGATGGTTTCCGGCTTCGACGACGGCCCGAGCTGCGAAATGGCTTGCATCAGGCGTCCGGCCGAATCGCGCAGTTGGGAAGCCGGTTCGTCGATCTCCTCGTCGTCGTCGTTACTTTGATTGAGCAACCGCTCGAGCTCCGCCGCGTGTTCTCCGAGAAGCCGCCGGCCTTCTTCGGTGAGCTCGTAAATGCGCCGATCGCCCTCTTCGCGTCCGGCGATCAGACCGGCTTTTTCCAGGGCAGCCAGCAGCGGATAGACCGAGCCGGCGCCGCCGCCCCAGCCCTTCTCGCGCACCGCACGAATCAAATCGTAGCCGTGCCGAGGCATCTCGGCCAGCAGCTTCAAAACGGCGAGCTTCAAAATCCCCCGGCGCAGCCGGCGCATGCCCCGCCGGCCGGCGCGTCCGCTGCGCCGCGACCAGCCCGCTCCCCATCGATCCTCGCTTCGGTCCCACCAAGCACCAATAATGTCCATGTCGTGATATTACTCGATATATCGAGATATTGTCAACTATCTTGGAACCGCGTTTGGTGGGCCCCTTTCGGCAAGCTCACCCTTCGGCAAGCTCAGGGCGGCGGGGGGAGACGGCGAACCTGAGATCGGTGCGGCTCGATAAGTTCATGAAAGTCTCGCGGCTGGCGAAGCGCCGAACCGAGGCGCACGAGGCGCTCGAGCACGGGCGCGTGACCAAAGGCGGAAAACCGCTCAAACCGGGCTACCGGGTGACGCCCGGCGACGAGCTCGAGATCCACTACGCCACGCAGGTGCTCACCGTGAGGGTCCGCGAGGTTCCGTTGCGCGTAACGCCGGGCATCAAGCCGGGCGCTCTCTACGACATCCTCGACGTGCGCAAGGACGAAACGGACTGGTTGTGATTTCGGCCGATACCAAGGACGCGCTCGCGCGCGACGTTCCGAGCGCGACGCATTGCCGCGAAGCGCTGGTCGCGGGCCTCGCGCTCTACGGTGACGTGCGAGGCGAATTCGTCACCCATCGCAACGCCGTCGCACGGCTCTTTTGGTCGCTGCTCGACGAACGCAAGTCGCACCCGATCGAGACGCGTCCGCCAACTCGTCTGCACCGCCTCCCGACGTTCGCGATCGCATTGCCCGCGCGCTTGCGGGCGACGTTTCCCAAACCGGTGCACAAGTGCGACCGTCTGATCGAGGTGCGCGCGGCCTTTCTCGCCTGCGGCTCGCTCGCGGCGGGCGCGCACGGTTACCACCTCGAATTCGTCGCGCGCACCGAGGCGATAGCGGCGCGCTTGAAGTGGATGCTACGCAGCGCCGGCGTCCCGCCGAAGCAGGCCCTCCGCAAGGCGCGCTTCATTCTTTACTACAAAGACTTCGACGCGATCGTCGAGCTGCTCACGCACGTCGGCGCGTTCGCGGCCGTGCTCGCACTCGAAGACGTGCGGGCGCTGCGTGAAACGAAGAACCGCATTCATCGGCTGGTGAACACGGAGGCCGCGAATCTCGAGCGCATCGCCGCGGCGGCAGCCGCTCAGCGCCGCGTCATCGAGTATCTGCGCAGCGCCTACGGCCTAACGCGGCTCACGCCCGCGCTGCGCGAAGTCGCCGAACTGCGCCTCACGCACCCGGATGAGTCGCTTGCGGAACTCGGACGCCGCTGCAATCCGCCGATCGCCAAGCCGACCGTGAGCAGCCGGCTCGGTGCGCTGTCCCGGCTGGCCGCTCAGCTGCGCGGCGGGCAGGTGAGCGCGAGAGGCGCCCGGTAAACGCGCTCATGCGCATTGGGATCAACGGCTTCGGCCGCATCGGACGAAACTTTACCAAGGCAATCGTGGAGCGCCATCCGGGAATCGAGATCGCCGCCGTCAACGATCTCATCGATGCGGCGCAATGCGCCCATCTTTTCAAATACGATAGCAACTACGGCATCTACCCGGGAAACGTCGCCGCGACGCAGGGCCTATTGACGATCGACCGTCAAAAGATTCGCGTCCTGGGCGAACGCGATCCGGGCAAACTGCCGTGGAAGGATCTCGGCGTCGACGTCGTCGTCGAATCGACCGGTCTCTTCACCGACGCCGCGAAGGCGCGAGCCCACATCGACGGCGGCGGCGCAAAAAAAGTCATCATTTCGGCGCCCGCGAAGGGCGAGGACATCACGATCGTGCTCGGCGTGAACGACGACCGCTACGATCCCGCCGGACATCACGTGATTTCGAACGCTTCGTGCACCACCAACTGTCTCGCGACGGCCGTCAAACCGGTCGTCGACAGCCTGGGCTGGGTCAAGGGTTTCATGACGACGGTCCATTCGTACACCAACGATCAGAACGTTCTCGACGGACCGCATAAGGATCCGCGCCGCGCACGCAATGCGGCCACCAACATCGTGCCGACCTCGACCGGAGCCGCCAAAGCGCTCTATCTTACGATCCCCGAAGTCGAAGGGACGTTCGACGGCTTTGCGCTTCGCGTTCCCACGCCGACCGTGTCGATGATCTATCTCGTCGCGCAAACGCGCAAGCCGACGACGCACGCGGAGCTGGCCGGAATCCTGCGCCGTGCCGCCGAGGGTGAGCTGAGCAAGTACGTCGCGTACACCGAGGAAGAGTTGGTCTCGAGCGACTTCAAGAAAAGCCCGTACAGCTCGATCGTCGACGCCAAGCTCTGCAATGCCAACGGCGACCTCGTACAGATCGCGGCATGGTACGACAACGAGTGGGGTTACTCGTGTCGGCTCGCGGAGCTGGTCGCGATGGTCCTGACGACGATTCCGGCAGCGGTCTAGACGAACGGGCCGCGCGTGCCGTTTCGCCGTCTGACCGACCTCGACGTTCGAGGAAAGCGCGTACTCGTGCGCGAGGACCTCAACGTCCCCATTCTTCGGCAAGCTCAGGACGAGGCGGTTCGCATCCTCGACTACGCGCGCATCGACGCCGCGCTCCCGACGTTGCGCTGGCTGCGCGAGAACGGCGCGCGGACGATCGTGCTCTCGCACCTAGGACGTCCGGACGGTAAGCCCGACGCGCGCCTCTCGCTACGGCCGATTGCACCGGCGCTTTCCGAACGGCTCGGCGCTGCCGTCGCTTTTTGCGACGACTGCATCGGGCCGCCGGCGCAGCAGGCCGTCGCACGACTAGGCGACGGCGATCTGCTGTTGCTCGAGAACGTGCGCTTTCATCCCGAGGAGGAGCGCAACGACCCGGCATTCGCCGGAGACCTCGCCGGTCTCGGCGACCTCTACGTCAACGATGCATTTGCGACCGCGCACCGCGCCCACGCGTCAACCGAAGGCGTCGCGCACTTGCTGCCTAATGCCGCCGGCTTGCTGATGGAGGCCGAGCTCGCCGCGATGGCACGGCTCGTCGATCGCCCCGCAAAGCCGTTCGTCTGCGCGATCGGCGGCGCCAAGGTCAAAGACAAAGTCGACCTCTTGGATCGCCTCGCGCAACTGGTCGACGCTTTCTGCATCGGCGGCGGAATGGCGAACACGATGCTCTCGGCCGACGGCGTTGACGTCGGAGTATCCTTGCGCGACGACGATCTCGGACCAGCGCGCAAAATCCGGACGTCGTTGCGAGAGCGCGGGGTCGCGGTCGAGCTTCCGATCGACGCCGTGGTGGCGCCGGCGATCGACGCGGGCGCACAGGCGCATATCGTCCCGATCGACGCGGTTGACGGCGAAATGATTTTGGACATCGGCCCGAAGACCGGCCACGCATACGCTCGGACGATCGAAGCGGCGCGGACGATCGTCTTTAACGGACCGATGGGCGTCTACGAGCGACCGGCCTTCCGCAACGGCACCCGAGCGGTCGGCCACGCCATCGTTCGAGCCACCGAAGCGGGCGCCGTGAGCGTCATCGGCGGGGGGGACGCGGCGGCTGCGGCGCACATGCTCGGCTTCGCATCGAAGGCGACCTTCGTTTCGACCGGCGGCGGAGCAACCTTGGAATACCTGGAAGGGAAGACTCTTCCCGGGGTGGCCGCGCTTGAGTCATAGCGTGCCCAGGATCGTCGTCGGCAACTGGAAGATGCACAAAACCGCGGCGCAGACCGCTGCGTTTCTCGATGTCTTTCTACCGCAGGTTACCGCGCTTCCACCGGCCATCGAGGTCGTGCTCGCGCCGCCGTTCACCGCGATTCCCGAAGCCGCGCGCCGTCTGCACGGTACGAGGGTTCGCCTCGGAGCGCAGACGATGCACTGGGAACTGGAAGGAGCGTTCACCGGCGAGATCAGCGCGCCGATGTTGCTCGAGCTCGGCGTCACGCACGTCATCCTGGGCCATTCCGAACGGCGTGCGCTCTTCAACGAAACCGACCACGCCGTCAACCTGAAGGTGCACACGGCGTTGGAGCAAGGACTGACGCCGATCATCGCCTTGGGTGAGACGCTCGCGGAACGTAAGGCAGGCACGACCGACGACCGCGTCGTCGCGCAGTCGCACGCGGCCTTGAAGGGCGTTTCGGGTGACGCGCTCAGGCGCGTCATCATCGCCTACGAACCGATCTGGGCGATCGGGACCGGCGAAAACTGCGATCCCGGCGAAGCGGATCGCGTGATGGGAACGATTCGCGCATCGCGCACGGAACTCGCCGACACGCCCATTCTCTACGGCGGAAGCATGACGCCGTCAAACGTCGGGGCATACGCCGAGCGTCCGAACGTCAACGGAGGCCTCGTCGGTGGTGCGTCGCTCGATCCCGAAGGCTTCGCGAGACTCATCGCCAACGCCGTGCGCTCTTGAGATATCGGCCTCTCGTCCTCGCGGTGCTCGACGGGTGGGGATGCAGCGAGAGCACCTACGGTAACGCGATCGCTGCGGCAAAACTGCCGAACTGGCACGCGCTCTGGGACCGCTATCCGCATGTCACGTTGCAGGCTTCCGGCGAAGCGGTCGGGCTTCCGAACGGCGTGATGGGAAACAGCGAGGTCGGGCACATGAACTTGGGCAGCGGTCGAGTCGTTGCGCAAGGCGTCACGATCATTGACGCGGCGATCGCCGGCGGCGAGTTTGGGAAAAACGAAACGCTTGCGCGCGCTATCGCGCACGTACGGCGCAGCGGCGGCACGCTCCACTTCATGGGTCTGCTTTCAGACGGCTGCGTCCACAGCTCGATGCTCCATCTTTTCGCGCTGATCGATGCGGCGGCCGCGGCGAGGGTGGGCCTCGCTGTGCATTGCTTCCTTGACGGGCGCGACACGCCGCCTCGATCGGCCCTCGCGTTCGTCGAGCAACTCGAAACGAAGCTCGAGAGCGCCGGATACGCCGGCGCCGTTGCGAGCGTCACCGGTCGCTATTATGCGATGGATCGCGACCGGCGCTGGGAGCGAACCCAGCTCGCCTACGATCTGCTTGCCAACGGTCGTGCCGAATGCAGCGCGGCCGACGCATCGGCCGCGGTCCGCGATGCGCATGCCCGAGGTGAAGACGACGAGTTCGTGCGGCCCACGATCGTCGCGCAGGCGCGCCCGATCGAGGACGGCGACGCATTCGTCTTTTTCAACTTCCGACCCGATCGCGCCCGTCAGCTCACGACCGCGTTCAACGCCGGCACGACGATTTATTACGACGACGGCTTCGGCGTCTTCGCCGCGAGAGCGTATCGCAACCCGTTCTTCGCGACGATGACGAAGTACGACGAAACGTACACCAACCCCGTACTTTTCGGGCCACGCCCGCAATACGACACGTTTGGCGAGGTGCTCGCGCACGAAGGACTGCGTCAGCTCAGGCTCGCGGAGACCGAAAAGTACGCGCACGTCACGTACTTCTTCAATGGCGGGCGCGAAGAGCAGTTCGACGGCGAAGAGCGCATCTTGATTCCATCGGATCGGCTGGTGCCGACTTACGATCTTGCGCCCGCGATGCGCGCGCGAGAGATCACTGCGGCGGCGCGCACGGCGATCGCCGGCGCTCGGTTCGACGCGATCGTTATGAACTACGCCAATGCGGACATGGTCGGACACACGGGCAAGCTGCAACCCACGATCGAAGCCGTTGAGACCGTCGACGAATGCTTGGGCTCGCTCGCAGCCGCGACGCTGCAGGCCGGCGGGTTGCTGGCGATTACCGCCGACCATGGCAATGCCGAGGAGATGCTCGACGACGCGGGAGGGCCGTTGACGGCCCATACGACCGATCCGGTGCCCTTCGTCCTCGTCGCGCACGATCTCGAAGGCACGCTCGCGAGCGGCGGCAAGCTCGGCGACGTCGCACCAACCCTGCTCGCGATCCTGGGCCTGCCGATTCCGGAGCGGATGACCGGCAGAAATCTTTTTGCTCCGGTGAATGCCGGCGTCAGTCGTCGCCGATGATGTGCCCGGGCCGGCCTCGGCTGCGCGAGCTGCCCTCGACCTTTATCCAGTAGGAGTACGGCTTGCTGCCCGCAATCTTGGTGAACGCGCGCGGCGACTGCGAGTAGTCGAAGGCGTCGCCGGCGGGATCGTTCGCGCGCGCGTCGGCTTTGGCTAGCTGCGGCAATCCAAAATTGTCCTCGATGTAGCGCAAGACGCTCGCGGTTTCGTATTGCACGTGAGTAACGTAACCTTGTCTCGCATAGGGCGAAATCACGATCATCGGAACGCGGAAGCCCAGGCCGTCGTAGTCCTCGTAAACCGGAGGAACCGGATCGAACCAGCCGCCCCAGTCGTCCCAAATGAGGAAGATCGCGCTACTCTTCCAAAACGGACTCGTGCCGATCGCGTCGACCAGCGACGTCACCCACGAAGGCCCTTTTGACGCCTGCAACCCGGGATGGTCGGAGGTGTTATAGTACGGCGCGATCCAGGTGACGTTTGCCAGCTCTCCCTTGCGAACGTCCTCCAGAAACCGCGCGGGTGGATTGATGACGTCGGCATTCCAATCCGAGTGGAGATAAACGCGGCTGTCGGCCTGGTACGACGACCAGAGGCCGCCGTCGCCGTAAATGCTGCCGGCATAGAAGCGCCAACTGAGGCCGTGGTGCTCGGCCGACGTACCGAGTGTCGGAATGTCGAAGCAAGCGGGAATCTCCGCTCCAAACGTACGCTGCTTCGTCAGCGTTTCGACTTCATCGCTCTTTCCGCCCTCGCATCCCCAATAGCTGCCGGGAAAGTTCACGGCGCGATCAGCGTACGCGGCCACGACATACTGATGCGCGATGAAGCTGCCGTCCAAATTCGAGGCAAACATATCGTCGGCGAGGACGTACTGGCGAGCCAGTTGCCAATATGCCGCGATCTCCTTGCGCGGAACGTAACCGAACGGTGCGTTCGCCGGAGGGTTGGGACCGGCGATCTCCTGGTTCCAGCCGTCCATCTTGCAATCGGTTCCCGGAAGCTTGCCTTGTCCGTCGCATGCCGTGAAGAATGCCAGCGACGAGTGATCGATGTCCCAGGTACTCGAGAGCTGCTCGGGCTGCAGCACGATCTTCTGCCCGGTGTTATCGTAGCCGTATTTCTGCGTCGTTGCGCCGGGAAACCCGAGGAAGAGATTGTTGAACGATCGATTCTCCTGCACGATGAAAATGACGTGCGAGATCGGGCTCGACGACGTGGGAACCGACTTGGCTAAGGGCGACAACGGCACGCTCGACGGTTCGCCCGCTCCGCCGCATGCAGTCAGCGGGATGACGAGCATCAACAATCCGAGCAGTTTCAAGCTAGCGGCCATCAAAACGCTTTCCCGATCCGCTCTTTTCTCGCCGCGGGCACCGAAGGCCTCGATCCCTGCAAAATTCAGATCGTTCTCAGCGCCCTCTCCGTCGCCTATCAGCATCGTGTGAGACGGTAACGTACGAATGTGAGAGGAGGTTCTCGGTGCAACGTTATCTCGACGAGGTCCACGACGTGCTGCCGCTTACGAAGGCCCTGATCTGGTTCGTCTTCATCGGCGCGGCGGCCGTCGCGGTCGCCGTTCTGGCGCACTTGGTCCCGCAGGCTCCCTTGGGTGGTTAACAATCCGCGCGGTAGGAACCGCTGGCATCGACCGCGACGCGCCGCTCGCCGATTACGATCGCGCGAATGCGGTGATCCCAGAAGGAGAGAACGTGCACCGCCGCGGGACGAAGCTTACCGATGAGTTCGCGCGCTCGTTGCGAGACCGCAACGGCGTCCTTAACCCAACGTGGTTGCTCGTGTGGCGAGAGCGCCGTTTCGAGTTCGGTCTCGGCAACGACGGGAACGACGCTCTCCGAGCGACTCGCGCCGACCGGTAACGGTAGGCCGGCGGTCGTATCGTCGAGCTCAATACGCCGCAGCACGGACTTCTCGCTGGAGTCGGGCGATCGCGCTCGTGTGTAGCTGCGACGCCCGCTGCGGCGAAATCGCCAGATGCCTGCCGACCGATCGCAGCGACGTTTCTTGAAAATAATGTAACAGTAACACTTGGCGCTGACGCTGTGGCAATCGCTGCAATAGTGCGGTGAGTTCCGCGCGCTGCGACCGCCGCTCGACGATTTGTGCCGGATCCTCGCTCCAGTCGTAAGCGAGCGACTCGCCTTTGGGCAGCGGCGCATCGAGCGAGAGCGGCTGACCGCGGTGCGCAGCCGCAAGCGCCCGCCGGTAGCCCGGGCACCTGCCTTCCATTTCCGCCGCACTGGGTACCTCGCCGCGCGCCGCAGCCAGTGAGTACCGTTGGTTCTCACCGTCCCGAACGATACGGCGAGCGCGCTCGGAAACGGGATCCATGCGCCGTACACCGTTGAGCATCGATCCGACGATGAGCCGGCGCGCGTATTCGGCGAGCTGAGGTCCGCGCGATGGGTCGAACGTGTCGACGGCACGTATGAGCCCCACGCAGCCGTCGCCGACGAGGTCGTCCACGTCGAGATTGGGGACGAGCCGTTTGAGCCGCCTCGCCGACCGTCGCACGAGCGGTAGGAGCGTCCGCACGGCGGTTTCGCGCGCCTGCGTCTCGATCATCGCGGCTGCTCCAAGCGCGCAGCGATGAGCGCCGCGAATCCTCCGCGATCGTGCTGCGCCAGCTCCCGTGCGAGCACGTCGGTCTCATAATCGCCCAAGATCGAAACGCCGGCAATCATCGGGCGAAGAACCGGTGCGAGAAGCATCGCTTCCACGAGTTCGCCCACGCGGCGAGCGGCGATGCTATCCACGCTGGAGGTTGTTGGCGATGCGCAGCATCTCGTCGGCTGCTTGAACTCCCTTCGCGTTCGCCTCGTAGGCCCGCTGCGCGGTGAGGATGGCCATCATCGCCTCGATGATCGTGACGTTCGACTCCTCGAGCATACCGAAACGCAGCTTCGGCCCATCCTCGGTTCCGGGAGCGATCATCCGCGGTTTGCCCGATCGCGACGTTTCTTCAAAGAGCACGCCGTCGAGCGAGCGCAAGCGCTCCGCTGTGGGAAATTCGGCGATCCGAATCGTGCCGACCGCGCGAACGTCCTTGGCAAAGCTCGCGCGGACGGTACCATCGGCTGCGACCGTAGCCGAGAGCGCGTCGGCGGGAATTCGTACGCCGGCCAGCTCTAAATTGCGTTCGCCGCGCAGCGTGCCGTCGGCGGCGCGCGAAAACTCGCCGTCGCGCGTGTAGTAGCGGCGTCCGTGGGCATCGACGAGGGTGAAGAAACCCGGTCCGTCGATGGCCAGATCGAACGGGCCGGCGCTGCGCGCCAGCTTTCCTTGCGCGAACGACACGCGGGCGCCCAGCGCAACGGTTCCCAGGCCGCCTTCACCCGGTGCAATCAACTCGGCGAAATGCTGGGCCGACCCTTTGAATCCGACGACGCCGGCGTTGGCCAGATTGTCGGTGATCGTGTCGAGATTTCGCTGCTGAGCCGCCATGCCGCTGGCGGCGGCGAAGAGCGCGCGGTCCATGAGCGCATCCTAGCGCGGGCGCGTGACCGGACCTTTTCCGTGCGGTGAACGGGGTGGTGCGCCGGGGCAGCCGAGCGGCGCAAGCCGCTCGGTCGTCGTCTTCAGTCGTCGCCGATCATATTGACGTGACGGGAGGACGCCGGTGAGCGGTCCAATTCGAGCCAGTGCGCCGCCGGCTTGCCGCCGGCGATCTTTTTGAACGTTCGCGGGAGCTGGCCGTAGTCAAAAGCGTCGGCTGCCGGATCGTTCGCGCGTTCGTCGCTTGCGGCCAGATGCGGCAAGCCGAAATTATCCTCCATATAGCGTAGAACGCTCGCGGTTTCGTATTGGACGTGCGTGACGTAACCTTGGCGCGCGTAAGGCGAAACGATCAGCAGCGGAACGCGAAAGCCGAGGCCGTCGTAATCCTCGTAAACCGGCTTGACCGGATCGAACCAGCCGCCCCAATCGTCCCACATGATGAAGATCGCCGTTGAATTCCAGAATTTGCTCTCGCCGATCGCGTTGACGAGCGACGCGACCCACGCGGGGCCCTCCGACGAGTTGAGCCCGGGGTGGTCGGAAGTAGCGTACGTCGGCGTAATCCAAGTGACGTTTGCAAGCTCGCCGCCGGCGATGTCGGTAAGGAACTGCGCCGGCGGATTGATGACGTCCGCCTTCCAGTCCGGTCCGCGAAAGACCTTACGATCGGCCTGATACGCGGACCAGATCCCGCCGTCGTCGTTGAGCCCGGCGGCGTAGAAGCGCCAGATCAGCCCGGTGCGGTCGGCCGCGCTCGCGATCGTTTCGTTGTCGAAGCAAGCCCGGATGCGAGGGCCGTAAGTGCGCTTCTCCGTGAGCCGCACGACCGTATCCCCGCCTCCGCCCTCGCATCCCCACGGACCCGCGGGGCCGTCGACCGCGTGGCTCGCATAGGCCGCCACGACGTACTGATGGGCAACGAAGCTGGCGTCGAGATTCGACGCGAACGTTCGGTCGGAGAGCACGTATTGGCGCGCCAGTTGCCAGTACGGTCGAATTTCATTTCGTTTCACGTAGGCGTACGGAGCGTTCTTCGGCGCATGGAGGGTAACGGTCTCTTGATTCCAGCCGTCCATGCGGCAGTCCGTTCCCGGTAGCGAACCTCGTCCGTGGCACGCGGTAAAAAAGGCCGCGGAAGAATGATCGATGTCCCATTCCGTCGACAAGTCGACGGGCTGCATCTCGATTCTGTTTCCGAAATCGTCGTAGGCGTAACGGTCGGTCACCGCATGCGGATAGCCCAAGAACAGATTGTTGAACGAACGATTCTCTTGGACGATAAAGACGACATGTCGAATCGGGCTCGAGGCGACGATCGCGTCCTTGAGCATGGGCGCCACAGATACGCCCGACGGCGCGTTTACCGGGCCACAGCCGCAATACATCGTGGCCAAAAGAACGAAGCCGCATGCGCTCGACCTCGCGACCATGGAAAAGCTTTCCCACGGAAGCGTTGGGAAACCTTCAGCAGCGCGGCCCCGGCGATTCCGCGTTACGAGATGCGCGCCGCCTCCGCCGATTTTTCACGGCTGCGGTCGATCGCGGTAACGGCCTTCTGCGCACTCTCGAAGGAACGCTCGGCCGCAAGCACGTCGATCATCTCGGAGATCGCGTCGACATTGTTCGCAACGTGCGGTACGGTCCGAGTTCGCTCGCGAACGACCTCGACGCCGCGCGCGGTCAAAAAACCGCGCGCAAGGATGCGGCGAAAATCCTCGGTCGAAACGTTGGCTAGGTTCTCGGTCGCGATTTCCAAGCGCGTCCGCGCCGCGACCATGGCGCTCGACGCCCATGCGATGCCGTCCACGGCCACATGGTAGGCGACGCGCGTGACCCAATCGTGTCCGCGCATTGAGCGATTTGCGCCGGTTAGGCCGGCCCTATATCCGAGCTTGGACGGCGGCGGCAAAGGCCGGCGTCGTCAGCGCCTGCGCGCCCGGGCCGGCCAGCTCGGCGGTGCGCAGGCCGTCGGCATAGGAGCGCTCGACCGCACGCTCGATTCGCGTCGCATTGGCGTCGTCGTCGAGCGAGTGACGGAGCAGCATCGCCGCGGAGAGGATCGCCGCCGTCGGATTGGCTGCGTTCTTGCCCGCGAGAGACGGCGCCGTCCCGCCGATCGGTTCGTAAAGACCGAACGGGCATGCCATGCCGCGAACGCCCAAGCTCGCGCTCGGAAGCGTTCCGATCGATCCCGTGAGAATCGCAGCTTCGTCGGAGAGAATGTCGCCGAACATGTTCTCGGTGACGATGACGTCGAAGTCGCCCGGACGCAAAACCAATTGCATCGCCGCGTTGTCGACCAGGAGATGGTCGAGGCGAACGTCGGCGTACTCGCGCGCGACCTCGTTGACGACCCGCCGCCACAGGCGCGAGGTTTCGAGAATGTTCTGCTTGTCCACGGAGGTCAAGCGCTTGCGCCGAGAGCGCGCGAGGTCGAAGGCGACGCGCGCGATCCGCTCGATCTCGGGAGCACGATAGCGCATCGTGTCAACAGCCTCGTCGACGCCGTCGACACGGCGCTGTTCCTTTGGACGACCGTAATAGATCCCTCCGGTCAGCTCGCGCACGACGAGCAGATCGAGACCGCGCACGATCTCCGGACGCAGCGGCGAAGCCGCTTCAAGGCCGGCAAAGACGCGCACCGGGCGCAGATTGGCGAAGAGCTCGAAGTCGCGACGCAAGAGAAAGAGCGCGTATTCCGGACGTTCGGGAAGCGGGCGGCCGTCGTACTCGGGGAGCCCGACGCTGCCAAAAAGTATCGCGTCGCTGCGCTCGCACAGCGCGCGCGTCTCGTCCGGCAGCGGCGTCAGTCCGCGCGCGAGAGCGGCACCGCCGACGAGGCCCTCGCGTATCTCGATGTCGGAGCGCACCGACTGCAGAACCGCAACGGCGGCGGCCGTGACCTCGGGGCCGATGCCGTCGCCGGGCAGTACCGCGATGCTTGGCTTCACTCGTTCGCCTTTCGACGGCCCTTCGACAACCCTTCGACAAGCTCAGGGTGACGACGTTGGAAGGATGACGACGTTAGTAGAATGACAAAACGTTAGTACACGGTGATGCGCGTAGTGTCGTCTTGACGTGGCGGCTCCTTCGCCGGTTCGGGCTCGGCCGGAGCGCTCTGCAGTTCGCCGTTAGGTCCCGCGCCGTCCGCTCGCTCGAGCAAGGCTAAGTGCGTCATCAGCAAGCTGCGCAGCTCGCTGCGCGCCTTCTCGGAGGCCTCGACGGCGCGTTGATGTTCGCGCCGGACGTCGGCAATCGCGTCGTTGTAGCCGGCGATTTCGCGCTCGCCGGCCAAGCGCGCCTGCTCGCGAATCAGATCGGCTTCCTTATGTGCCGAGGCTTTGACTTCGTCGGCCGTGCGCTGCGCGAGAATCAGCGTATTCTGGAGCGATTCCTCCATCGCTTTGAAGTGACTCACTCGCTCTTTGAGATCCGCAATCTCCGTTTCGAGCGCGGCTCGCTGCTGGGCTTCGTCCTCGAGCGTTTCGATGATCTCATCGAGAAACGCATCGACCTCGGCGCGATCGTAGCCTTGCAGCGCCTTCTTGAAGCTCTTGTGCTGAATGTCGACCGGTGTGATCTTCTCCATCCTCGTATCCTGCGTTTCTACGTTCGGTTAGTCATGAAATCGAAGGTGCCGTCGGCCATCATCGAATCGCGCAGGCCGGCGGCGTTGACGACGACGCCGGCCGGAACGACGAGATAGATCGACTCGGCCAACTTTTGAATCTTGCCGTCGATCGTGTAGGTGACGCCCGACGTAAAATCGACGACGCGTTGCAAGAGCGTTCGATCGGCGTTCTGCAGATTGACGATGACGACCTGACGGTTGCGCAGCGCGTCGGCGATCTCTACAACGTCTTGGTAGCTGCGCGGCGAAAACACGCTGACCTGGCTTCCGCCACGGCGTCCAGCGGTAGAGAACGGAACGACACGCGAAGATGCCGCGTCGTCGTTGTAATACTCTTCTTCGTCGTCGCGAATCGAAAAGAACGATCCGATCTTGCTGAACATGCTCACCGCGCAACCTCCTTCGCCGGGCGCGGGCCAAAGAGCGCCTCTCCGATGCGCAACATCGTAGATCCCGCCCGCAACGCCTCACGCCAATCGTCCGACATGCCGATCGAGAGCGTACTTCCACCTATATGGGCCAACGTCTTGGCGGCCAGCTCGAAAGCCCGCAAGATCGCGTCGCGGTCCTCGGTCAGCGGTCCGATGGCCATGACGCCGTCGAGGCGCAAGCCCGGCTGCTCGCGCAGCGTCTCGGCGAGCCGCTGCGCCTGCGGCGGAGGGCAGCCGAACCGCTCGGTCCCGGAAACGTTGAGTTGCAGCAGCACGGGCAGCTCTTTGCCGGCTTCGAGCGCAGCGCGCGAGAGCGCGATGCCGGCTTGCGCGCGATCGACGCTCTGCACGAGGTCGAAAGCCGCGGCGACGGCCTTTGCCTTGTTCGTTTGAAGGTGGCCGACGAAGTGCTTTCGGACCGGAGGAAGCGACGGAAGCTTGCGGCGCGCCTCCTGTAGAAAACTTTCTCCCACATCGCGCAGGCCCGCCTCGACGGCGGCGACGATCGCTTCGCGAGGCTGTCCCTTGCTGATGCCGACGAGCGTGACGCCGGCGGGATCGCGCCCGGCGCGGCGCACCTCTTCGTCGATGGCGCATCGTAGCGAGCCATAGCGCTCGGCAATGCCTCGACTGCGCTCGGGATAAACCGTCATCCCCGCGCGGGCGCCGCCGATGCCGGGCGGCCTTCGGTGCGAGGTCCGGGCCGCGTCGCGCAGTAGACGACTCCGGCAACGCCGATGACGATCATCGGAAGCGCGTAGAGCTGTCCGCCGGTGAGACCCAACCAGCTGAAGGCCGTCTGACGCCACATCTCCGCGATCGTTCGCGTCACGCCGTAGAGCAGGAACCAGGTCCAGGCGACGACACCGTCCTTGGGTTTGAGCCGGTAAACGATCAGCAGCACGGGCAGCGTTAGAATGTCCAGGATCGCCTCGTAGAGCTGCGAGGGATGACGGTACGCCTGCGCGCCGTTCACGAGCGGCGCCGATGGAAAGATGAGACACCACGGCCGGTCCGGCCGGCAGACGTCACCCCACAGCTCGTCGTTGATGAAGTTCACGATCCGCACGAGGGTGATGCCGACCGGCAGCATCATCACCACTTCGTCGCCGACCACGGTATATTTCAGCCCGGGATGCTTGCGAATGAAGAGCGCCATCGCCACGAGCACGCCGATGAGCCCCCCATGGAAGGCCATGCCGCCGTTCCAGACGGCGACGAAGTTGATCGGATTCGAAAAGTAAAACGAGGCGTCGTGCATGCTGATCATGTCATTGATGACGAAAAACGTTCGTCCGCCGACGAGAACGCCGATCAACGCGTAGAACAGGAAGTCCTGAATCTGCTCCTTGGTAAGTCCCAGCCGGCGCCGGCCCGCGGGGCGGCTCATCCACAGGTAGACGCAGATGAACGCGACCAGGTAGGCGATGCCGTACCAGTGGACGCCGAAACGCCCGAGATGGATCGCGACGGGGTCGATGTTTGTCGGATAGGTAAACCAGTGCTGCATTGCTAAAAATGTTCGGCGCATGGCCACGACGACGCATATTACCGCCGGGATCGCCTTCCTTGCGGGCCTCGTTTCCTTCGTATCGCCGTGCGTCCTTCCGCTGGTGCCGGCATACCTTTCGTTGCTTACCGGGGAGAGCGTCGAGGATCTGAGGAGCGAGACGACCGCTGCGGCGCGCATCCAAACGCTCGCCCACGCCCTGGCCTTCGTGTTGGGTTTCAGCCTGATCTTCATCGCGCTGGGCCTGAGCGCCAGCGCGGTCGGCGGGGCGCTTTCGGCGCACCGAAGCCTGATCGCGCAGGTCGGCGGCGTGCTCGTCGTCATCTTGGGCCTGCAGATGATGGGCATGGTGCGCATTCCCTGGCTCATGATGGACGCGCGCGTGCACGTGCGGCACGACCGGAGGACGTTCTGGACCTCCGGGCTCGTCGGAATGGCGTTTGCCGCGGGCTGGTCTCCATGCATCGGGCCGATCCTCGCGGGCATTCTCGCGATCGCCTCGCAGCAGCATAGCACGCAGGCCGCGTTGCTTCTTGCCTTCTACTGCCTCGGTTTGGCGCTGCCGTTTCTCCTGGTCGCGGGCGCGGTCGGAGGCATGCTCTCGTTCTTGCAGCGCATCAGGCCCGCGCTGCGAACCGTCGAGTTCGGCGCGGGCGCTTTTCTCATTGCCGTCGGTCTCGTGCTCGTCAACGACGCATTTCTCAAAGTCGCCGGATGGTTTTATCAGTTTGTACCGCAACCGAGTCTCTAGCGTCGCCAATACCCTGATCATCGCGGGCGTCGCGATGCTCGTGCTATGGGCCGATCAGTACACGAAGCGACTGATCGTGAAGGCCTGTCTTCCCGACTTTCCGGCTTGCCGCACCGTGATTCCCAACTTCTTGCGGATCACGTACGAACAGAACCAGCACGGTGCGTTCGGCCTCTTCGGGAACAACGCCGTGCTGCTCATTGCTATGGCAATCGTCGTGCTCGTGCTCTTTTGGTTCAGTTTTCGCGATGCCGCCGCGCGCTCGCTCACGGTCCGCATCGCCTTCGGCATGATCGTCGGCGGAGCGATCGGCAACGTCGTCGACCGGATTCACTACGGTTACGTCATCGACTTCATAGACTTCTACCGCATTTGGCCGAACATTTTCAACGTCGGCGATTCCTGCATCACGGTCGGCGTGGCATTGCTCTTGCTCTCGAGTCTTGTTACACGTCGTCACCGCTGACCAAGCGGGAACGCGCGCGGACGTGCTGATCGCGTTGCTCTCGGGCGCTTCGCGCTCGCGAGTCGCGCTGAGCGTCAAGCGCGGGAGCGTCTCCGTCAACGGTGCGCCGGTCAAACCAAGCCGGTGCCTCGAGGAAGGGGACGTGCTCGAGTTCGAGCTCCCTCCAGCCGAGCTGCTCGTTGCGCGACCCGAGCCAATCGCGCTCACGATCGCTTACGAGGACGACGATCTCTTGGTCGTGGACAAGCCGGCAGGGATGGTGACGCATCCCGCACGGTCCGTCAGGAGCGGTACGCTCGTCAACGCGGTGCTCGACCATGTAGAATCCGAGCTGCCCGGCAACGCGCTGCGTCCCGGTCTCGTCCACCGGCTCGATCGCGACACCTCGGGTCTCATCGTCCTCGCCAAACACGAGGAAAGTTTACGCCGGCTCGGCGCAGCGATGAAAGCTCGCCGGATCCGGCGCGAGTATCTCGGCCTCGTTCGGGGCGTGCCGCCGAACCCGCACGGCACCGTCACAGGACCGATCGGACGCGATCCGCGCAACCGAATCAAATTCGCAATCGTCGCCGACGGCAAACCGGCAATCACGCATTACGAGCTGCGTGAAGCGTTTTCCGAACACGCCGAGCTCGTCTTTACGCTCGAAACCGGACGGACGCATCAGATCCGCGTGCATCTCGCCGCAGCCGGTCATCCGATTCTCAACGATCCCATGTATGGGAGGAAAGAGGAGCGCTTCGACCTACCGGGCCAGGCGCTGCATGCGTGGCGACTTGCCTTTCGCCATCCGCGCACCGGCGCGCAGCTCGAATTCGAGGCCGCACCCCCAGCCGCGTATCGACGGGCACGCGCGATCGTCGCCGCTTTGCCGTCCTAAGCGAAGCGAAGGCTGTGAGCGAAATCGAAGGACGCGCATTCAGTCTGCTAACGCAAGACGGCGGGGCCAGGCGCGGCCGATTGCATTTGGCGCACGGCGACGTTGAAACGCCGTGCTTCATGCCGGTGGGAACTTCGGCGAGCGTCAAGGGCCTGACCCCGGCGGAGCTGGTTGAAGCCCGGACGCAGATCGTGCTCGCGAACACATATCATCTTTGGCTGCGTCCCGGACTCGAGACGCTCGAGGCGGCCGGCGGTCTCCATCGCTTCATGGCCTGGGAGCGTCCGATCCTGACCGATTCGGGCGGATTTCAAGTCTTCAGCCTCGAGTGCCGGCGGCGGCTCGACGACGGCGGCGTCACCTTCGCCTCGCATCTCGACGGGACCGAGCATCGGTTTACGGCGGAAAACGTCGTCGAGTTTCAACAACGGATCGGCAGCGACGTCGCGATGGTGCTCGACGTGTGCGTCAAGCTGCCCGCGCCGCGCGAGCAGCTCGAAGAAGCGGTGCGTTTGACGAGCGCGTGGGCGCGGCGGTCCGCGGCCGCACCGTCTCGCGCCGAAACGGTCCTCTTCGCAATCGTACAAGGGGGTCTCGATCCGGAGTTGCGCGAGCGCAGCGCGCGCGAGCTCGTCGAGCTCGACTTCCCCGGCTACGCGATCGGCGGCCTTTCCGTCGGGGAAACGCGGGAGGAGATGCACGAGTGCGCGCGAGCGACGGCGGCACTCCTACCCGACGCCAAGCCGCGATACCTCATGGGCGTGGGCACCGTACGCGATCTCGTCGCGGCCATCGACTGCGGCATCGACCTCTTCGATTCAGTCTATCCGACGCGCTGCGGCCGCAACGGCCGCGCGATGACGCACGCCGGCGAGCTGAACGTCTTCAACGCCCGGTACGTGCACGACCCTTCACCGCTCGATCCGCTGTGCGATTGCTCGACCTGCACCACGTACTCACGCGGCTACCTCGCGCATTGCTTTCGCGCCAAGGAAATGCTCGGCCCGCGACTGCTCTCGTACCACAACGTCTATTTCGTCAATGGGCTCATGTGCGAGGCCCGCGCCGCGATTGAACGCGGAAAATGGACGGCGTTTCGGCTCGCGCCCGGTTCGGCAACGGCCATCTGATGCCGAGCAGCCGCCCTTCGACAGGCTCAGATGACAAGGGGGCTGATGACAAAGGGGCTTAGGATGACAGGGCGCGGACGACCCGCGCGCAGTCGGCGCAGATCGAGGGATGGTCCGGATCGCTTCCGAGCTCGCGATACTTCCAGCAACGCGCGCACTTTGCACCGTCGGCGGGCAGAATCTCGAAGTCGATCACGCCGTCGCCGATTTCGTCGCTGCCCTCGCGCTGATCGAGCGTTAACTGCGAAACGACGAGCGCCTCGCGCAGATTGTCGCCGAGCGCGGCGAGGCGCTTGTGGGCGGCCGGAGTGACGACGAGGCGCAGCTGCGCTTCGAAATCGCGCGGACTCACCGAGGCGGCGACTCGCGCGCGCAACGCGCGTACCTGCTGCCACAGCCGCAAGTCATTCTCCGGCGCGCCGTTGCGAAGACGTGCCGCGTCGAATGACGTGTCGAAAATGCTTTCGGCATCGCCGCGCAGCGCGGCCGGTACGGCCTGCCATGCCTCCTCGGCGGTGAAGGAGAGCACCGGCGCGAGCACCGTGAGAAAGCGCGTCAATACGTAGAGCAGCGCCGATTGCGCGCTGCGCCGGCGGGGATCCGCAGCCGCGCGCGAGTAAAGCGGGTCCTTTAAAGAATCGAAATACAAGCTCGACATTCCGCTCTCGAACTCGACGACGCTCAAATACGCATCGTGAATCTGGCAGCGATCGTATGCCGCCTTGACCTCTGCGACGAATGCATCGGTAACGGTGCACGCAAGATGATCGATCGGTTCCATGACATCTTGCGTAACGATCTCACCGGGTGAAAGGTCGTCGATATTGGCGATCATGAAGCGCATACGATTGCGCAAATTGCGGTAAACGCGTCCCACTTGTTCGACGACGTTGGGCCCGAAACGGACGTCGTCGATCGGCTCGACGGAAGCGGCCCATAGCCGCAGAACGTCGGCGCCCCATCGCCCGACGGCCTCCTGTGAGTCGATGCCCGTGCCCAGCGACTTGGACATCGGCCGGCCGTGCTCGTCGTTTACCCATCCGTTCTTCATGACCCGGCGGTAGGGAGCGCGCCCCTTGATGGCGGCGGCGGTGATCAACGAGCTGCGAAACCACCCGCGAAATTGATCGCCGCCTTCGAGAACGAGATCGGAGGGCCAGGTCAGGCCGTCGCGGCCGAGGACGGCGAGATGCGTTACGCCCGACTCGAACCAAATGTCGACGATGTTCTTCTCCTTGTCGAATCGTTTGCCGCCGCAGTGGGGACAAACGAAGTCCGGCGGCAGATAGGTTTCCACCGGATCGCTCCACCACGCGCCGGCGCCCACATCGCCAAAGCGTTTTGCCGCCAGGCGCGCAACGCGTGCGTCCAGCACGGCCTCGTTGCATTCCAGACAGATCAAGGCGGGGATCGGCGTTCCCCACGTGCGCTGTCGCGAAAGGCACCACTCAGGATGGGTTTCAATCATTTGCCGCTGCCGGACCCGTCCCCATTCGGGCACGTAGTCGACCGCATCGGTCGCGTCGATGGTTCGCTGGCGCAGCACGTTTTGATCCATCGCGAGAAACCACTGCGCCGTCGCGCGGAAGATCACCGGATTACGACAGCGCCAGCAATGTGGATAGGAGTGCTCGAACTCGGCAACGCCCCAGAGCGCGCCGCTCGAATTCAGGTCTTCGACGATCTTCGCGTTTGCATCGAAGATGTGCATCCCCGCGTAGGGTCCGGCGCTCGCCGTAAAGCGGCCCGCGGCATCGACCGGATTGAGGATCGGCAGACCGTAGCGCAGACCGGTGTCGAAATCGTCTGCACCGTGGCCAGGCGCCGTGTGCACGGCTCCGGTCCCCGTCTCGAGATCGACGTAGCCGGCCAGTACGATGACCGAATCGCGATCCATGAACGGATGACGCACCGCCAGGTCATCGAGCTGCGCGCCCGTCGCGCGGCCCAGCAGCGCCGCCTGCGCGAAACGCTCGCCAAGGACTCTCTCTGCCAGCGCCTCCGCGACGATCACGCGCTCGTCGCCGAGCCGGTAGAGCGCGTAGGTCGCGTCCGCGCGTAACGCAATGGCGACGTTTGCCGGCAACGTCCACGGCGTCGTCGTCCAAATCAGAACGGAAAGAGGCGAATCGTCCCTTGTTCCTCGACTGCTCGCTGCGCTCGCGCTCAATCCGAGGTCGCCGCTCGCCATCACGCCGGCGATGCGGACGGCTTGCTCGGAGGTCGCCGTAAAGCGCACGTAGATCGACGGTGAGGTGCGCGTCTCATATTCGATCTCGGCTTCGGCCAGCGCGGTCTCGTCGTGAATGCACCAGAGCGTGGAACGCAGTCCCTTATAGATCTGCTGCCGTTCGGTGAGGTCGGCAAGCGCGCTGACGATCGTCGCCTCGAACGAAGGATCTATCGTGCGATAGGGACGATCGAAGAGGCCGAAGTTTCCCATCCGGACGCGTTGCTCGCGCTGACGATCGAGCCAGAAAAGCGCACGCTCCTTGCAGCGCTCGCGCAGCTCCAGCGGATCGATCGAATGAAAGTCTTTGACCCCAAGATACTTGAGCGTCTCGTATTCGATCGGAAGGCCGTGCATGTCCCAACCGGGGACGAACTTCGCATACTTGCCGTCGAGCAGCGCAATCTTTACGAAAACGTCCTTGAGCACCATGTTGAGGAAGTGCCCCATGTGCAGATCGCCGTTGGCATAGGGCGGCCCGTCGTGAAGAATCCAGGCGCCGTTGGGCGCGTTGCGCTCCAACCGCCGTTCGTACGTCCGGTGCGCATCCCACCAAGCCAGCCGCTCGGGCTCGCGCTTGGGCAGTTCGGCTTTCATCGGAAAGCCGGTCTTGGGCAGGTTCAGCGTCGCGCGATAGTCCGTCACTCGCCCACCGCATCGTCACCGATCAGCTCGCCCAGCACGTCGAAGTTGCGCTCGGCCGCAGCCAGCACGGCGGGCCGGCGTTCGTCCAACGCCGCCTCGAGGGTTTCGCGCTCGAGAACGAGTCGATCGACCAGCGCATCGACTTCGCGGTCGCTTGGCCGGTGCCGCTCGCCCGCGCTCCACAGCGGCGGCAACGGATACTTCAGGTCTTCGCAGAGCGCGGCGACCTTCGGGTCGTAAGCGATCGGGAGGAAGGCAACGCCGTACCGCGCTGCGAGCACGAGCGAATGCAGGCGCATGCCGACGACCACGCGCGCGCCGCGCAGAATAGCAGCCGCTTTTGCAAGCGTGCACTCGGGCAAAAGCACCGGATTCGACCTGCAGGCTCGAATGACGTCGGTGGAAGCCGCGGCATCGGCCGCGCCGCCCAGCGGAAGAAAGGCGGAACGGATGGCGTGATGCTCGGCGAGCCGGTCGACGACTCGCGCGAGCACTTCTCGGCCGTCGCGAAAGCTGCTCGTACGGATGCAAAGCACGGCATACGCCCCGCTCTCGGGTCCGAGTCCCTCCCCCGCAATGTCGCTAGCGCCCTCAGGACACTCGTAAAGGAAGACCGGATCAGCGGTGAGGTCGACGGGCGTCTTCGGAACGAGCGCGTGGAAGAGGCGGCGCGAACGCTCGTCGCGGACTGTGGCTCGGTCCACGCCCTTGCAAAACTGACGGACGATCAGCCCTCCCCAGAAATCGAGGGGCCCGATCGACTGCGCGAAGATCATCGTCTTGCGCCGCGCCCGAATTGCTTCGCGCAGAATTCCGGCGTAATAGAGCAAGCTACGCAGGCTCGTCGCGTTCTGCAGCAGGCCGCCGCCGCCCGAGAGAACGACGTCGGCGCGCGCGATCGCCGCGCGAATCGCGCGCCAATCCCAACGCGGCGTCGAGGCGACGCGATGGTCGGTCGCGGTGGCTCGCGGAGTTGCCGAAAGCACTTCCAGCTGCGCCGCCGGAAAGCGCAATCGTACGCGCTCGACGATCACCTCGAGCAGCGCTTCGTCGCCGAGATTACCGAAACCATAATAGCCGGAGAGCAACAGCCGCGCCATCACCGCGACGTCGCCAGGGTTCTACGATAGATCCAAATCAGGATCGCGCCGATGAGGGCGCCGACCACCAGCCCGTTGACGATGCGCAAGACCGAGATCTCCAGCGGCGTGTGCAAGTGTGAGAACGTGTCGATCACGTCGCCGACGCCTACGCCGATGCCCAGCGCAAGCGCCCAGCCGATCGCGCGGCGATGCGGTTGCAAGAGCGCGGGCAACAGCATCATGCAGGGGAAACCGATCAGAAATTCCTTGAATCGGGGCCGAACGCTCAAGACGTGCGTCAGGCCGTGGCGCAGCGCGAGTTCGAGCGGCGACGGCGAGATATCGCTATCGTTGCCGCTGCGCACGAGCATGAGCGCTCCGAGCCCGACGATGACGATGCCGGCCAGAAGCTGATATGCCAGTACGGGAGAAAGAAAGACGTCACCGGGACGTTTCGCCCCCAATCCGAACCGCCGATCGAAGAGATAGAGGGCGAGCGCGATAAGCGGCGGCAAGCCGAGGATCAGTCGCACGCCGCGAAAACGCTCGATCTCTTCCATCGCCGGCGGCGAGCTCATCACGCCCACGACGACGAGCGCTCCCAGCAGTGCGACGCCGGTTGCCGCCAGCGTCCAGCCCAGACTGCGCAGCAGTTGAGCCGGCGTGGTGGCGGCCGGCGATTCAGTCCAGGCCGGAATCAAAACCAGAAGCGCGGCCGTCGCAAAGAGCAGCGCACCGGCCAACGCGATCGCCGAGCGGGCGGCGGCATCGTGCTGCGCGACCAGACCGGCAACGTATGCGGCGATCGTAATTGCGTAAGCTGCCGCGGCGAACCGGCGCCGATACCAGCCGAAAAATTCGAGCAGAAGCACGAAGATCGAGGGCGTCGCGAGCGCGGCGATCCCAACGAGCAGGCGATTGTTGCCGTGATACTGGGGAATGGGCGTCGCACGTCCCAAGACAAAACCGTCGGCGCGCAGTTCGTCGGCGATCGCTTTGACCATCTCGACGTTCGTCGCCTCGATCGACAGGCTGCCGTCCTGGTGCGGCCAGGGGCGAAGGTACACGACGCGCACGTTGCGCTCGCGCACGCCCAGAACGTAGCGCGCGACGACCTCGTCGAGCTTCAGCTTATCGAGCTCGGTCTTGGCGATCGCCTGCACCCGAACGGTCCGGCCCGGAATGAGTTTCGCCAACGTGTCGTTACCTTTTTGAACTTGACTCGAATCGTACGTCTCGATCGAGCCGAAATTGAAAAGGTGTCGGCCGAACGCGTCGGCCGTCTGCGGCAGGTGATCGGGATAGCCCATCACCTGATTGTTCAAACCGAAAAAGATGACCGTCGAAACCTTCGGGTCGTAACGCAGGACGTCGTCGAAGACTGCGTCGATCTGAGGGCCGCCGAAGCGCTCGTCGTTCTGAAAGCGCGGAATGACGAGCAGCGCCAGGCGACGAGCCAGTTCGATTTGGTCGGTCGGAATTCCCAAGCCAAGCGTGTTGAAGTAATCGATCTGCGTGCGGACCTCGATGAGCCAGGGACGGCTCGCGCGCAAAACGCGCACGCTTTGAGGCATGAAATGCAAGGGAAGCTGCGCGCGGTAGCGATCGTACGTCGCCTCGTCCGAAACCAGGAGGTAGACCGCACCGGGTACGATCCAATTCGTCCGCGCGAGCTTCGCGAGGAGCGGGTCGCGGATCGGCGTGACGCGGGCCTGATTGAGCAGCGCGGCGCCCGTCATCGCGTACGCCTTGCCGTCGTATCCGACGTTTGCGCCGAGCTCTTCGGTGAGCGCCAGCGACGTCAACCCGGCACGCCGCAATGCGATGAGAAAGGCCGCGAGGTCGTAATCGTAGGAACCCGCCATCGCTTCGAAATCGGTGAAATCCATGGCGAGCTCGACGCGCCGAGCGTGTGACTCGACGCGGTCGCGAAAGTACCCCACGGCGACGCATGCCAGGAGGGCAACGAGCAAGATGACGGCGGCATACCGCGTTCGCGAAGCGAAGTGAATCACGAAGCGGCTCTCATTCGACCGAACCCTCCATTTTTCTGCCGGCACAGCGGAGGTCCGCAATCACAGGAGGGCTCGCCATGGGCGAGCCCTCCTGCCGTCGCGTATGCGCGAATCCCTTTTTTTCGGGCCGCACATACCGGGTGTGGGCGACGCCTTTGCATTCGTCGCGGTGCTCGCTGCCCACAATCGAGCGCCGCGGTCCGTCCGGCTTCAACGGTATCGGTCTATCCCCTGCCGGAGTCTTTCCACGTCGGCGAGCGCCGCTCGAGGAATGCGGTAATGCCTTCATTTGCGTCGGGTTCGAGCGCGTTGGAGGTCATCACGGTTTTCGTGTAATCGTAAGCGCGAGCTTGATCCAAATCAATCTGGGCGTAAAACGCCGCCTTGCCGATTCCCACGACGGTTCGGCTCGAACCGGCGATCCTGCGCGCGAGCGCGAGCGTTTCTTCGTGAAGCCGATCGGGGGGAACGACGCGATTGACCAAGCCCCACGCGAGCGCCGTCTGCGCGTCGATCGGATCGCCGGTCAGCAACATCTCCATCGCGCGCTTGCGCCCGATCGCGCGAGTCAGCGCAACCATCGGCGTGCTGCAAAAGAGGCCGATGCGCACGCCGGGGGTCGCAAACGTTGCCTGCGTCGAAGCGACCGCAAGATCGCAAGCGGCCACGAGTTGGCAGCCCGCCGCCGTCGCCACCGTTGCGATCTCGGCAATGACCGGCATCGGAGTCTCGGTGATCGCGGCCATCAGACTGACGCACGCGTCGAAGATTGCGCGATATGCGTCCGCGTCGCGGCCGACTAGCTCGCGCAAGTCGTGGCCGGCGCTGAAGGCCGGACCCTCGCCTCGCAGGATCGTTGCACGAATCGCCGTGTCTCGCCCGAGTTCCGTCAGGACGTCTTCCAGCTCGCGCATCGTCCGCAGCGAGAGCGCGTTGCGCCGATCGGGGCGATCGAGCGTGATCACGGCGACCTCGCCGTCACGCTCCACCCGGATCGCCGGCTGCGCCTGAACCGCTTTCATTTGAATTCTAACTTGGGCGATGCGGGGCTCGCACCTGCGACCCGCCGGCTTCACGGCAGCGCGAACGTTTTCCCATTGCGGTGATCTCGGTCATTCGTTCGAAAAAGGCCAGGGTCGCGGCAAATCACGAAGCTGGGATTCCCCGCGTTTCCAGTAGCGGGGTGCGCGGAGAGCCCGCGTGCGCTGTACGCATTGGGCGTGCGCGGGCCTCTCCTACGGACGGCTGCCGTCCTCGACTCCCCATACGACGGCCGACCCGCGAAGGTCCTTGATGCGCGATCGCGCTTGGAACGATCGTCTCCAGACGCGTAATGGGCGATGCAGGACTCGAACCTGCGACTTCCTCCTTGTAAGGGAGGCGCTCTCCCA